>SHUX01000099.1 GCA_009694475.1 Thermoleophilia bacterium | reverse complement strand
GATGGGCCCGGCACGATTCGAACGTGCGACACCCAGGTTCGAAGCCTGGTGCTCTATCCCCTGAGCTACGGGCCCTGCAACGCTTAGAGTAGCGGGGTTGTACCTGCGGGCTCGTCAGGTCCGGTAGCCCAGTCACGACCATCATCTACCTCTCGTGGCGATCACGCGCCCGATGTAATAACCGGAGATTGCGTGTTCGCAGAAGGTTGTTGATTCGTTCTCTCAGACTGCCACGGGATTCGACAGGATGAGGTAGTCGAAAATACGGTCCCGGATCGTCAACTAGTCCACCTGCTTGCAGCCCATTCCAGCGACAAAGCCCGAGAGGTCCTGCCACGCATTCACGCCTAACAGGCTTTTCAACGCTATGCAGTTGCTGTTGGGCATCGCGCTGGCTCCCGTCAGCACGTTCCACGTCGTCTTTCGTCCCCAGAGAATCGCTGTGCCGTCAAACGCCGAAGTCATACAGCCTGAGGCCTTGGCGTTGAAAGCAAGGCCGGCAAGGTACGGGCGGTGCTTCGAGATTTTGATGTTGTAACACTTGTCCGGCCCTGTTGCACCACCTTGAGCCCAGCCCTTCAGGATTGCACCCACCTGTTTGCTCGTCGGCGTGATTGTCTGGCCACCATCAGCAAAAGCCGACGTGGCACCGAATACGAGCATCAGCAAAGCAATCACGAATAACGAGAGCAAGCGAGGCATAACGGCTCCTAGTCGACGATCATGATTCGATAAATGGGTTCGGGCACATCGTAAGGTGCTTTGCCGAAGAATCTGCACGTAGTGGGTGCATCAATCTCCGCCAATTCTCGAGTCGAGCATGCCTGACCATCCTTCTAATCACCATCGCTGACGAGTCGATCGCGATCGCAACGCCCAACCATAATGACCTCAACGCACAATTGATCGTGGACCTAGAGCGTCAAGCCGCAAAGGCCGTGCGCGCTCGCGCTGCGGCCTCAATGTGTGGGACGGTTAGGCCACAGCAACCGCCAAGCACCCTCGCGCCCTGCTGCAGCCACGTTGCGTAGAACTCTTCCAACACGTCGGGATTAATGATGTCGACAAAACGCCAGCCTGGCATCTCAAAGTGGCCCGAATCGGGATAGACGGAGAGCGGTCCGGCGAAGCGCTCACGGACAGCGACCAGCGATTCGCTAACGAGCTCTGATTGCGTATGCATGACGCCCGCCACATCGACACCCTTGGCGGGGATCAGGCGGGCGATTTCGTCGAGTGGAATGTCCTCGAAGGGATGGAACGCAACAGCACTGCCATCCGTACCCCGTCGAGCACTCAACCCAAACCAGACGGGCAACCCGACGCTCAGCGCCGCCTCCACGGCAAGGGCCGCGCGCTCAGGCTCGTACATCATTTCGAGCATGATCAGGTCGACGCCAGTGGCTTTGAGGATGCCGGCTAACTCTGCGAAGGCCTCGCCGATCGCTGCGGGCGATGGTACGCGCGTGGGATCGAACTTCGCCGTGCCCTCGATCATCGGCATCAGGTGCGAGAGCGAGCCGGCGACGGCAACGGTACGCCCTTCCTCAGCGAGACGGTCTTGCGCGTGCAGCGCAGCCTCCACGGCGCGCGTGTTGATCTCGAGTGTCTGATCGGCAAAGCCGGCTGCGCCAAGCATCACCCGCGATGACGCGAACGTATTTGCCGTGATGACGTCCGAGCCGGCGCGGGCATAGTCGAGGTGAATCTGTGTCAGAAGCGCATCGTTGCCAAGCGTGGCGGTTCCGCACCAAGCGGCGGGATCCATCGCAACGCCGCGTCGTTCAAGTTCGGTGCCGACACCACCGTCGAGCAGCAGTACCTCGCCGGCATCGAGACGGGCTTTGATGGCTGCGTAACTCATTGTGCAGCATCCTAGAGGGCGCGCGGGAGTGCCTGCGCCAGCACGACAAGCTGCTCGGCCGTGCCTGCACTAATGCGAATGCAACGGTCGAGGGGCGGCACACCCGGCATGCGCACGAAAACGCCAAGCGCGCCGAGTTCTGCCAGTACCCGCCGCGCATAGTCGCCATCGTGGCCACAGTCGACGGCGACGAAGTTCGCGCTCGAGTCGATCACGGAGAGTCCATTTGCTTCAGCGATCTTGGTGATCTCCGTGCGCGCTGCGGCAACAGAGCGGACGACGGCTTCGACGTGTTCCGCATCGCGCAGCGAGGCAAGCGCTGCTTCCTGCGCAACGCGACCGACGCCAAAGTGGTCACGCACGCGATCGAACGCAGCGATCAGCTCGGCTGGGCCGATCACGTACCCCACCCGCGCTCCGGCAAGGCCATGCGCCTTCGAGAAGGTCCGAAAACGCAGCATTCGTGCATCGGCGATATCGATTACTGGAATCGCTGAGGCCGGCGCAAACTCGCAGTAGGCCTCGTCGAGGACGAGGATTGCGTCGGCGGGCAATGCGTCGCGCAGTTTCAATACTGTGGCTGCATCCCAGCACGTACCCATTGGGTTGTCCGGGTTGGCGAGATATACAAGACGCGCGTCGACCGTATTCGCCATCGCGGCGAGCGCCTCAACATCCTCGTAGTCGTCGCGGTACGGCACGGTGTGGAGCACGCCACCACTCGCGGCGACATGGAAGGCGAAGGTCGGATACGCCCCCAACGACGACACGACCGGCGTCCCGGGCTCGACAAACAGTCGAACGGCGGTGCCAAAGAGACCGTCGATGCCAACACCGACCACGATGTTTTCCCGCTCTACGCCATGTACCTTGGCAAGTGCGGTGCGCAATGCATAGGCCTCAGGATCGCCGTACATCCAAGCCTCGGCGGCCGCCTCCTGCATTGCGGCGATAGCCAAAGGCGATGGTCCAAAGACGCTTTCGTTGGCGCCAAGTCGCGCCTGGATTGGCACGCCGCTAAATCGCGCGATCGTCTCGGGCCCGACAAACGGCACGGTCGCCGGCAGCTCTTGAACAATGCGGGTGAGGCGATGGTCAGACATGGCTGCTTCGCAAGCGTGCCAGATCCGGCCGCGTCAGCGTCAGCTGATGGTGTTCGTCGCGGCGAGCACGAAGATTGCCACGCCGGCGATGATGCGATAGACGCCGAAGATCGTCAACGTGTGCCGCGCGAGGTAGCGAATCAGGAAGGCGATCGAGGCATAGCCGAAAATGAAGGCGAAAATCGTCGCGACAACTACCGCGAGAATCGGTGCGCCGGTGCCATCCCCCACCTCCTTCAGTTCGAACAGGCCACTCAGCACTACGGCGGGAATGCTAAGGAGGAATGAGAAGCGCGCGGCCGATTCGCGATCCAAGCCGAGCACGAGACCACCGACGATCGTGGCGCCCGAACGCGATACACCCGGAATCAGAGCGAGTGCCTGACAGAGGCCGACGATGATCGCATCCCTGCGCGTCACCGACTCGATCGCTCGCTCGCGCGTGGCAATGCGGTCGACGGCAAGCATGATGACACCGCCGATCACGAGCGAGAAAGCGACGATCATCAGCGAGCGCGCGCCGCTCGTGATCTGGTGGCGGAAGGCGAAGCCGAAGACGACGACGGGGATCGTGCCGAGCGCGATATACCAGCCCATGATGCTGTCGGGTGCGCGCCGAGCCTGCTTGTCGGTCAGCCCACGCACCCAGGCGCCCGTAATGCGCACGATGTCGCTGCGGAAGTAGATCAACACGGCAGCGAGCGTGCCGAGTTGGATGACAGCACTAAAGGCAGCCCCGGGGTCGGGCCAGCCAGCAAGTGCCGGTATCACGCGCACGTGTCCAGTGCTCGAGATCGGCAAAAACTCGGTGAGCCCTTGCACGATTCCGAGCACAATTGCCTCGACCCAACTCATGCACGCACTATGTCAGACCACGCCCACATCGCCTCAACAGGCAGCCCAGCACGATGCAGCCAGGCAACGTGTAGCCATCGAAGCGTCGCAACGTTGGGACGCGAAAGAAGGTTGCCGAGTAGATAACTCGCACATCCGCCTGAGTCTAAGCCAACCGTCAGCGAGGGTACGCGAGGAGACTGCAAAGCCGCTCTCTGGCGGTGGTGGGATAGCTACGAGCGCCATGACTTGCCCGCAGTGTTGTCGGCTGCGGGCGGCTTCGTCGCTGGCGCAACGATTGGCTTATAGCGATGCCGGATCGCGCCGACGATCCAGGCGAAGGAGCCGACGAACAGTGTGGCGGCAAACCCGACCACGATCGTTGACACCGGATCGGCGCCACCCGTGCCACCAAGCGCCTGACGGGCGAGTTCGGCAATCACAAAGACAACCATCGGAGCGGTCGCGGCGACCGTGCCGCGCAGGCGCTCGAACTTCCAGCCGAGTACGCAGGCGACAACGAGCAGCAACAGTGGTCCGTAGATGCTCTGCGAATGCGTCAGGATCAGCAGAGTCGCAATTGCACTCTCGGCGACAAAGCCCACAGCGAGTGCCACCAGCCAACGGCGCTGCGAACTAGCCTCTGGCGCACGCAGTGTGCGAACGGGAAACGGACTCATGCCCGTAGTTTCGCGCTATTTGTCTTCGTCGGCTTCGGACCACGGCGGATCGTCCGCCGCAACAACGACTGCCGGCGCGCTGCCGCCACTCATTAGGCGTGGAATATCAGCCTCCGTAATCAACACCTGACGCGGCTTAGAGCCCTCATACCCGGAGATCGCACCACGCCGCTCAAGCATGTCGACAAGACGACCAGCGCGTGTGTAGCCAACACGCAGGCGACGTTGCAGCAGGCTGACAGAGGCCGTGTCGTGATTGCAGACAACACGCAAAGCGTCCTCGAGCAGCGGGTCGGAGTCGGGGTCGGTGTCGTCGTCGCCGGTGCTGCCAATGCCAGCAACCGTCTGTGGCATCTGTAGGAAACCCTCCTCAAACTCGGGCTCGGCCTGGTTACGGCACTGCTCGACAACGAGACTGACCTCGTCCTCGCCCACGTAGGCGCCCTGGATGCGCTGAATGCGGCTGGTGCCAATCGGGCGGTAGAGCATGTCGCCCTGGCCGAGCAGACTCTCGGCACCCGGTGTGTCGAGGATCACGCGCGAGTCGGTCATCGAGGAGACCGCGAACGCAATGCGGCTCGGCACGTTGGCTTTGATCATGCCGGTGATGACGTCGACAGACGGGCGCTGCGTGGCAAGCACGAGGTGAATACCGACGGCACGCGATTTCTGAGCAAGACGAATAATGCAGTCCTCAACCTCGGCCGGCGAGACCATCATCAGGTCGGCAAGCTCGTCGATCACGACGAGGACATACGGCAGCGTGTCGTCTTCGCGATCGGCCTCACGTCGCGCCTTGTTGAACTCGATGATGTTACGGGCGCGGGCGGCGCCAAGCTTCTCGTAGCGGCGCTCCATCTCGCCCACCACGTTCATCAGGGCAGCAGAGGCGCTCTTCATGTTCGTCACGACAGGCGTCAAGAGGTGCGGGATCGCCTCGTAATGGTTCAACTCGACGCGCTTCGGGTCGATCAGGATCATCTTGACTTCGTCGGGCGTCGCGTTGAGCAGGATCGAGACGAGCATCGCGTTGAGCGAGCCCGACTTGCCCGAGCCCGTCGTGCCGGCGATCAGGATGTGCGGCATCTTGGAGAGGTCGGCGTGGACGTGGTTGCCGGAGATGTCCTTGCCGAGCCAGACAGTCAGCGGACTACAGCCGGCCGGGAACTTGCCCTGGATATCGCCGAGTGTGACGAGATTCGGTGTCGTATTTGGCACCTCAACACCGACGGCCTGCTTGCCCGGAATCGGCGCGAGAATGCGAATATCAGTGGTTGCGAGGGCGTAGGCGAGGTCGTCCTTGAGGGCCGAGACGCGACCGACCTTCGTGCCGGGCGCGAGTTGGATCTCGTAGCGCGTCACGCGCGGACCAGAAACGGTGCCGATGATGCGCGATTCGACGCCGAAACTACGCAGTGCCTCGACGAGCGTGATACCCATCCGATCGAGGGCGCCCTGCTCGACCTGTGCCTCTTGCGATTGTTTGAGCACTGCAGCATCGGGCAGTTTGTAATCGGTATGCCGAACACGCGGCGCGCTGATCGCACCAAGGTCGATCGTCTCCTCGCCGCTGTCCTCGGGATGCAACACGGACTCGGGCGTCTCGGCGACGGCCTCGTGCTGCCACGAGGGCTCGGCCGTCGGCTCCTGGGTCGACTCGGGCACAAGCGTGACGGGCGCGGCGTTGGCGGACTGATCGCCCCAGGCGGCGTGGATCGGGTCGGGATAGACAACGGCGGTCGCCTCGGCGGCAACGGGCTGGACGTGGTCGCGACGCGTGCGTGCGGCTTCGCGCTGCTCGATCAGAGCCTCGCGCTCGTCTTCTTCCTTCTTCAGTGCTCGACGCGCAGAGGCATCGTCGATGCGATCAACCGTGGCGCTGTAGAGCTCGACGCAGGTGTCGGCAAAGGCGTGCCAGAGCACGCTCAACTTCTGGCCGGCAAGCAGGATCACGCCCATCACTGCGAGCGCCACAATTAGCAACAAGACACCAGCATCACCCGCAGCAGAGCCAAGCAGTTGGTGCAGGTTGCCGCCGATGAAGCCACCAGCCTGCTCGGCTGCCTTGCCACTCGTCTCGTCGTTCGAGAGGGCGAGCAAGAGTGCGAGCAGGATCAGTGGCACGCCAGCCATACGGCGGCGCATCGGCTTGCTGATGTTCTTCTGCAAGATCAGATAGCCACAGCCGACGAGGATAATCGGCAGAAAGATCGCAAACGCGCCAAAGGCCACGTGCGAGCCGTCCCTTAGGCGCGCACCCACAAACGAGCCGTCGACGCCAATCCACAGCAGCATCGCCAAGAACACGCCGAGCAGCGTGCAGCCGATGCCCGCAAAAAGCCGCGGCAGCGGGCTTGGTTGGCCACTCGACTTGCGCGGTGCAGACGTGCGCGGCGCAACCTTGCGTCTCGG
>SHUX01000098.1 GCA_009694475.1 Thermoleophilia bacterium | reverse complement strand
TTGTCGAGCACCCGCACAAAGCCCACCGGGCCGCCACGCGGCGAGACATCGATGCCTTCGGCGTCGCTGGCGGCGATCATCAGAAACGGCGAGTGGGCAATCAGCTTCTGGCAGTGCTGATCGAGGTGGTCGATCGATTTTTGCTGCACGGCGTCGGCTGGCGGCCCGTAGATCGACTCCAAGTCGGCAATCGACGTGATCAAACCTTGAAACTCAGCGGGCATTGTCATGCCGCGATACTAGTCGTTGGCTTGGTGGTTGGGGACTGAGGCTGGCGCGTTCGCCGCGCGAGCCTCGCGTTGATCCGCGACAAGACGGATTCCGAGGCCGACGACGGCGCCGAGAATGGCAAACGGCGCAATCGCGCTCTCCGAACCGCCAATCAGGAGCGCACCGAGCAGTGCGGATGTTGCTGGCAGTTTGATCATCGCTGCGGCGGCTGCGGCGATGCCAGCCGCGGCCAGGGCGCTGACCGAGACATCGGGCACGAGCAAGGCGCCGGCGACGGCAACCGCGACACCAAGAAACGTGGCGGGAAAAATCGGGCCACCACGGAAGCCACCACCAAGCGCGATGCTATAGGCAATCGCCTTGAAAACGAGGATCACGAGCACAGTGAGGAGCGAGGTTTCGGCGACGAGCGTGGCCATGCCGGGCTCGCCGCTGAAGAGGATCTGGTCGATCTGCACATCGAACCCGAGCATCGCGATCGTCAGCACGCCGGCCGTGACGAGCGCACCGATATAGAGCGCGGGGACCGGGCGCCGCTCGGCGACACGACTAAAGCGCAGGCCACCTTCGCGGGCGAGCAGCGTGACGATGCCTGCGACGATGGCGACGGCAGTCGCGGCCACAAGGTCGCCGATCGCGATGTCGTTGTAGGCTGGCATGCCGGGCACGCTGAGGCTATGTGTGCCTACTCCGGGGATGCCTGCGATGCCGACCTGGACGAGATAGCTCGCACCGAGCGCGACGAGCACGGGTACGACGAGGGCGCTTGGGGCGAGTCCCAGCGCGGCGAATTCGAGGATCATGAAGGCGGTGATGAAGGGGTTGCCGAAGACGGCGCCGATCGCAGCCGTGCCACCAAGAAACGCGCCAGCCTGCTTGGCTTGAGCGTTGCCGGAACGGTGCAGCAGGATCAGGCCGAGTGCCGATCCGAGCACGATCAGCGGTGCCTCGGGGCCGAGCGCGATGCCGAAGACGAGTGAGGCAATCGCGGCCAAAAGGACGCTCGGCACGATTGGAAGTGGATTGTCGAAGTGGAAGCCTGTCAGGGGTCCGCTGCCGGTGCGTCCGGGTAACCGTTGAGCGATTGCCACAATCGTCGCACCGACGAGAAGCAGGATCGCCGCCCACCACCAGGGGGCGGAGTCATAGCCCAGAGCGTCCGGCAGGGACGAGAAGACAAGCGTTTGCAATTCGTGGACGAGCCAGAGAAACGCGGTCGCGCCGATCGCGGCAACAATGCCGACGATGACGGCGATCAGGAGCAGTCGACGCATGGCCTTGAGATCGGGTGCGCGTTCGGCGAGGTTGGCGTCGTCGTCGTTCATGGTGCGGATTGTCGCAGGCGGGGGGCGCTGAAGCGGGTTCGTGTCGACCCTTGGCGCGCTCGGGTGACAGCCCATAGTCACGCTATGGTGTCGTTACGGAAGAAATCTCTTAATGCACGAGCTCATGATCCAAAGCATCAATCCAGCGCAGCTTGACGAGATTGTCGGCGAGGTCGTTGCGGACGATGCCGCTGCCGTTGGTGCCGCCGTTGAGCGTGCCCGCGCCGCCCAGATCGGCTGGCGCGAGCTGGGCATCATCCGTCGCGGGCGGATTCTGCGTGCCTGTGCCGACGAGGTTGCGCGTCGCGCGGAGGACCTGGCGCGGCTGATGACGCTGGAGGAGGGCAAGACGATTGGCGAGGCGCGCGGCGAGCTCGAGGGTGCCGTCGAGACGATGCATTACCACGCTGGCCATGCCCGCGATGCGGATGGGCGCACGTTCCCATCTTCCACGCCGGACGAGCTCGTGCGGACTCTGCGTGTGCCCGTTGGCGTGGTCGCTGCGATCACGCCGTGGAACTTTCCTGTCCAGATCCCTGCATGGAAGGTCGCGCCTGCGCTCCTGTGGGGCAATGCTGTCGTCTGGAAGCCGAGCACGGAGACGCCGATGCTTTCGCAGGCGCTCGCCGACGCGCTGGCTGCTGCTGGTCTGCCTGATGGTGTGCTCGAGCTCGTGCATGGCGACGCCGAGGCCGGGCAGGCGCTTGTCTCCCATCCGGGCGTGGACGCCGTCACCTTTACCGGCTCTGTCCCGGTTGGGCGCTCGATCGCGGCGATCACGTCTGCCCGTGGCGCCAAGGTGCAGCTCGAGTTGGGAGGCCATAACGCGGCGATCGTGTGTGGCGATGTCGATCCTGTCTGGGCGGCTTCGATTGTGGTTGGCGGTGCGATGGGCGGGACGGGCCAGAAGTGCACGGCCACGCGACGCGCGGTCGCGGTTGGCGACGCGTACGAGCCATTGCTGTCGGAGATCATCAGGCAGACTGAGGCGCTTGTCGTCGGCGACGGCATGGATCCGGCCACGCAGATCGGACCGCTCGTGTCGGAGCGCGCCAAGGCGGATGTCGCGGCCGCGGTCAACGCTGCGCTCGCTGAGGGGGCGCAGATTGCGGCTCAAGCCCAGGCGCCGGCGGGTGGCGCTTACTACCCGCCGACGATCCTGACCGGGGACTCTGGGCTAGTGATCTGTCGTGAGGAGGTCTTCGGTCCGGTGCTGACTGTGCTTGGTGTTGACACCGTCGACGATGCGATTGCGCTAGCCAACAGCACGCCGTTCGGGTTATCGGCGACGGTCTTGACGCACGACGAGCGCACGATTCGTCGCTGCATCGAGCGGCTTGATGCCGGCGTGGTCAAGGCCAACGCGCCGACGACCGGCACCGAACTCCATGTGCCCTTTGGTGGCCTCAAGGACTCCACGTACCCGGCGCCACGCGAGCAGAACGCCGAGACGGTGGTGGACTTTCTGACGTGGACGAAGAGCGCCTACACGCGCTTGGTGCCGGAATGACCTCGACTCGACCAACGCCACAACTCGTTCACGCGCAAGACGTGGCGCGGTCGCGTGCCGAGGCACTCGACTTGGCCGAGCTCGGTAGCGCGCGGCTGACGCGTCACAGTTTCTCGCGCTCGTTCATCCGGGCTGCCGCTCGCGGGCACTGGACCTGCGCGCGGGAGCGCTGGGATCTCGATGCGGCTGGCCGTGGCACGGTTGTGTATCGCGTCGAGATGCCGACGTGCACGTGTCATTTCGTCGCGTTCTCCGACACGATTGGCGAGGACGAGCGTGACGATCGTGTGATCGCGAAGCGTTGGGATCTGGCCGTCGCTCTTGTTGAGGGCGAGATCGACGAGGCGCTGCTCGCCGACATGCGCGCCAATGTCACGCGGCAGGAGGATGGGCGGGCGTGCCCTGGCATTCTCGTTTGGGGGCGTGCTAACCGCAGCGCGCGGTTCTTCGATTACGCCGTCGAGCGCCTCGCTGCGGGACAACAACCTGAGGCCGAGCGCATTGGCGATGCGGCGTACCTGATGCGTTCGACCGCGTTCTACGCCAACGGCAAGTTCGGGCTCGTCGACTACGACGGCATCGCCGAGGACCATCCACTGCGATTGCCCTACCGGGCGCAGATGCTTGCGGCTTGGCTTGCGCGCGAGGTCTCGATCGACCTTGCCGAGCACTGTGCGGCGGCGATCAATCCCGCCGCCGCGCGTTTCGACGATCAATGGCGTCGTTTTTTCGGTTTGGGAAATGCCACTGGCCTCGGCATGGTGCCGTACGTGATCCGCCATCCGAAGGTGCTCGATGCGTGGGTGGCGTTGCGTGAGTTGCCGCTTGCCCACGCGCTTGAACGCGACCTCGATGCTGCCGCAGCGGAGCGCCTCGCCGAGCTGCTCGACCGTGCCCGTCGCCGTTTTGCGGAGCAGACGAAGCTGGTGACGGCCCCGTATCCGACCGGTCCGGAGATCGCCGACGGGCTCGAGGTCGTGGCCGATCTACTGGAGGGGGTCCGCGACGGCGCCGAGCCGCAGAGCGCGCCGCTTGGACGCATGCTGCATGCCGCCGCCATGAACGAGGGAATCGAGGTGCGGCAGGTCGTTGACTCGCTGCTCGTCGAGCTCGACGACACGCTCGATGTCGATGTCGAGCGCCTGTTGCATTGTCAGGAGCGGCTCGGGGTCGACCTGGCCGGATTCTGCGGCGCCTTGTGTGACACGATCGATCGCGATTACGCCTGGGTTCGGCGCTACGACTTCACCGATCCGAATGCGACGGCGATGTTCTGGTTTTTTTCGGCCAACAATATGGAGCCGCGTCGTCATCGCCGCGGTTTTGATCCGGGCGAGGACGTCCAGATGAGCGTCGGCATCCCGCGGATGGTGCAGGAACTCGAAAAGGACCTGCGTGGTGTCGATCCAACCATGACGATCGCCGAGTTTCTGATCGCGCACCCATGGCAGCGAGCCGCTGTTGAACGCGTTGCCGGTCTGGCTGATGTTGTCTATGGCGAGAGTCATGGCAACCCACTTGCCGGCGACTACGTGCCGCTCGATCTCCAGCGGTTCCAACTTGCCGTCTACGGGATGGACAATTTTTGTCCGCAGTCGACCGATTGGGTCCGTGTGACGTTGTTTGGTGGAGCGCCACGGGCCAGCGACGTTGCGGCTGGCGTGGACGATGATTGGCTGTTCGCACCGAAGCCGATCGCGGTGTCGTAGCGTGCCCGAGGTGGTGATCGATGGTCTCCAGATCAACGACTGGAGCCGCGAGATCCTGCTCGAGTGTCGGACCGGTGGCATCGATGCCGTCAACGCGACCTGCGCCGTCTGGGAAGAGGCCGCCGCGACGCGCAAGGAGATCGATCGCCTGCGTGCGTTTATTGCGGCGAATGCCGACATCGCCACGATCGTCGAGCAGGCCGCTGATATCGATGCCGCCCACGACGATGGCCGCGTGGGGATCATGCTCGGCTTCCAGAACGGTTCGCCGTTCGAGGATCGTCTCGAGCTCGTTGCCGACTTCCATGCGCGTGGCGTGCGGGTCGCGCAACTTACCTACAACGTGCGCAACCTGATCGGTGGGGCCTGCTACGACGCTGTCGACGAGGGGCTGACGCCTTTTGGGGGCGACGTGATCGCGGAGATGAACCGCGTTGGCATGCTCGTTGACCTCTCTCACGTCGGCGACCGTACGTGTCTGGAGGCCGTTGCCGCCTCGACCCAGCCCGTTGCTATCACCCACGCGAACCCACGCTCGTTCGTCGACGTGCCGCGTAACAAGCCGGACCATGTGATCCGCGCCGTCACCGAGCGGGGTGGCATCATCGGCGTCTGCCTCTATCCCGTTGTCGCCGGCGGGGCAGAGGCGACACTGGCGGACTTCGTGGCGATGATCGTGCGACTGATCGAGGACGTTGGTGTCGATCATGTTGGCATCGGCTCCGACTGTGCGCGCGGCTGGGGTCGGGACTATCTGTTGTATCTGCGCGCCGGCCGCCGTGAGCCGCTGGCGGGCGAGACGCTGCCCGACTGGCCGGCCTGGCCCGACTGGTTCGCGGGCCCCGCCGACTTCCCCGTGCTCGACGCGGGGCTTGCCGCACAGGGACTCGCCGCAGGTGATATCGCCAAGGTACTTGGTGGTAATTGGCGACGGCTGCTCGGCGAGGTGATCGGGTGACGGTCCGCGTCGCTGTCGCCGAGATTCGGACGGCTGTCTATCGCGCGTTCGTCGCGCAGGGCGCGTCGACCGGCGAGGCGGAGACCGCCGCGGAGGCCTGTGCGATCGCGGAGGTCGATGGTGGGGGCGGCGTCGCCCTCGCGGTGGCGGCCCTCGAGCGAATTCCGCGCGAGCGCGTTGGTGCTGGGGTCGAGGACGGCTCGCCGGCCCGCCTCGTCGACCCTACGGCGCGGGCTCTCGTGCTGCAGGCGCGGATGGCTCTCGATTGGTTGGCTGTGCATCGGGACGAGGCGATTGCCCTGCCCGGTGCGGACGGTGCGACGTTGCTCAGTGGTGTGTTGCCGGCCGGTGCGATGGCTGTCGAGTTCGCTGGTGGGGTGGCCATCGGTGGCTGCGCCGTCACGGCCGCCGGCGACGTCGTGGTCTTTGGCGCCGACGAGGGTTCTGTCGTGCCGGCGATCGCCGACGGGATCGTGCTGCTCGTCGCTACTCCCCGTACCGGGGTGGTGATCGAGTCGTCTGAGCGCGATCGGCGCTGGGCTGCTGCCTGTCGGAGTGGCGTGCAGGTTGACGAGGCGACATGGGGCGCATTGATGGGGATTGCGAATCTCTACCTCGTGCCCGAGGTCGAGTGAGGCTGCTGACTGACCAGTCAGTAATGCTCTATAGTGCCGGTATGGACAGTCGCCACGTAGCCCTTCCCGCCGAGTTGTACCGATCGCCGGCGGCCTACGAGAGCGAAATCGACAGCGTCTTTCGTCGCAGTTGGGCCTGCATCGGACGCGCCGAGCATGTCGCGGAGCCGGGTGCCTACTGGGCTACGGATGTCGCGGGCCAGAACATCATCGTGGTGCGCGATCACGATGGTGTGTTGCGTGCCTTCCACAATGTCTGTCGCCATCGCGGCTCACTGCTTTGCAACGCTGGCACCGGCTCGCTGAAGCGCGCCATCAAGTGCCCGTATCACTCCTGGGCCTACGCGCTTGATGGCGAGTTGATCGGCACGCCTAACGTGCGACCTGACGAGATCGATCGGTCAGCGTACGGTCTGCTCGACCTGCCGATCGCTGAGTGGCAGGGCACGCTCTTTGTCGATCTCGGTGGCCACGCCGGCTCGTTCGACGACTACATCGCGTCGCACGACGACGAGCCACTCACGATGGAACGCTT
>SHUX01000010.1 GCA_009694475.1 Thermoleophilia bacterium | reverse complement strand
AGCGTATTGAGCAGAAACCCGTAGTCCGTCGGATAGTGCGTGCTCCCACGCAGCGTGCGGTCGAGGACGACGGTGCCGTACGTCTCGTCGAACTCGTACTTATTGCGACTACCCTTCGGAATCTCGATGTACGCGACAGGCTGGGTCTTCGGAGTGTGCTTCACGCGTTGGATCCTCCCATATCGAGTGGCAACGCGGGGAACATGCGCGCTGATAGTCTCACGGTGTGTCGCTCAAGAAGGTCACCCTCGTTGCGATCGGTGTGGTCGCGATCGCGATCGGACTCTCCGCCGTTGCACACCGCGTCGCCGACACCCGTCAGCAGAATCAGCTCGACGCCTTCTACGCAACACCCGCCGGGGTGGCAACCGCCAAGCCCGGCACCGTCTTCCGTGTCGAAACGCTCGACACGGCCCCGATTGTGGGAGCATCGTCGTTTCGTATTCTCTACCGCACCGAGAGGCCAAACGGTACGGCCACCGTTTCAGGCGCCATGGTCTTCGTGCCGATCGCCCCGGCTCCAACCACAGGACGCCCCGTGCTCGCCTACGCCCACGGCACGATCGGCCAGGGTCGTGGCTGCGCATCCTCTCGTCGCAGAAACCCCGTGGGAGCACAGACCTGGTTCACTCAGGCGATCGCCGAAGGCTTCGTCGTCGTCGCCACAGACTATGCCGGTATCGGCACCGCCGGCCCCAACCTGTTTCTGATCGGACAGGCTGAGGCACTCGACATTGTCAACTCTGTTCGAGCCCTCGAGCAGGTACCTGGTGCGGATCCAGGCGACGACTGGGTCGTCTTTGGGCACTCGCAAGGAGGGCACGCTGCGCTCTGGACGGGAGCACGAGCCGCGCAAGAAATGCCGGAGAAGACACTGCTCGGAGTTGGTGCCGCGGCACCAACGGCAGACCTACCAATGATCATCAACGAGCAATGGAACACGGGCGTCGGCTGGGGCATCGGTGCCGAGGTGGCCACGTCATGGCCGGCTGCCTACCCACAGCTTGACATTGCCTCAATTATCAGCAGTGAAGGGAAGCGCTGGACGACTAACGTGGCCGACGCGTGCCTCGGTGAGGGATTGCCAATTCCGCCACTGCTCGGCTTTGTCGCTGCCGAAGTAGGCGTACCGTTCTTCGATGGCAACCCGCTCAAAGACCCACAGGTTTTGCAGGCGGCAGCCGCACAGACGCCAGTGCCACTCCCCGCAAGCCTGCCTCTGATCATCGCGCAAGGCACTGCCGACACTGTCATTCCTCCCAAGACGAACGCAGCCTTACAGAAAACGTGGTGTGCAGCCGGCTCGAACCTGACGATGCTCTGGCTCGGTGGAATTGGTCATGCCAAGGCAGGCACGACGGCGGCGCCCACGATCATCCCCTGGCTCCGAGCCCTCTTCGATGGCGCCACACGGACACCGCAATGTAGTGGCATGCCGGCCGAATCAGCGGCCGCCGCAACACTACAAGACGCCTGGGGGCTCTCCTACTAGGCGTCCCGCCTACGAGCCTGTACGACGAGTTGTCGCGTGGGTAGGTAGGAGCGACTGAGGGGAGGACACCACATCCGCGCGGTCGTCACGTCATCCCGATCCGAGTGATACGTCATCTCGCAGGCTCAGAGGCGGAAAACTAGGTGAGGCCAAGCAGGAGGGTCGCCTCCAGCGCTACTCCGACGGTCAGTGCGACAAGGTGGCTTTCCTCGTCAAGCACCTCATGGATTGTGCGCGTCATCACTCCACCGGCGAGCAAGGCGACGAGACCAGCGACCACCACAGAAGGCGCCTCCCAGCCAAGGCCTAGCGCGTAGCCGACGGCGATCGCGAGAGCCAACATCATTCCTCCCAGTGGCGAGCCGAGCCTGGTTGCCAAACCATGCGCATTCAGCGCCACATGTAGGCCGATCGCCAGCGTAAACAGTGCGATTGAGCCGAGTTCTGTGGCATCACGGGCGGCAAGCAAATAGCCAACGATCAGGGCAGAGAGGGCGGGCTGAACAATCCGCACCTGCGGATGGGGTGTCATGCCATGCAGTCCGTTCTGGAGTCCACGCAAAAACAGCGTCCCGATGATCCCAATCAGCACCAATAGGTATGCATGCAGGTCGGCATAGGGGAGTCTGCCTTCGGTCGAGCGCCGGACGATCTCGGCACCAATCGCAATCTCGGGCAACAGGTGAACAACCGTGTAGGAAATACCAATGCCGGCACCCGCGGCAAGGAGGTACGGCGGCCAGCGGCGGCCGAGGAGTCGAGGTTCGGCGACGACGATGCAACCGAGCGAAATCACGATGGCGGCGATCAGGGTCACAACGAAAGTGTGACGGCACCACCTGTCAGTGCGAACCTACGGCAGTATAAGAGGCGTGCGTGGAATCGAAAAAGAGGGGTGCGCAGCCCCGGCGCGAACCCATCAGCGGATGCAACTAAACGCCAGTATTATGGCTCGACTGCTGGTTGCGGCGTGCATGTTTGTCGGTGTTGCGTCGTTCGTCGGCGCCCGTGGTGCCGATGCCCAGACAACGCCGCCACGTCCGCAGGCGCTTGGCTCGTACTGGATCACGTACTACTGGTTTGCGCCGGAGAGTTGGTTTACCGCCAAGAAGATGATTGCTCCGGGCCTCAAAGTTGCCTACCGCGAGGACTTTCTTTACTCCGCGCGTGGCATTGCCATGCAGGGTACCGGCACGGGTGACGACGGTGTCTTTCTGCATTGGCGAAGCGGCGCCGGCGCCTGGGTCAACAAGGACGGCGCCGAGACGAAAACCGCCGCGAGTGGGTTTACAAACGGATCGCCTTATGCGAGACCGGGCGGCTGCGTCTGGTGGGCGATCGACGTGGCGGGTGTGCCGATTCCGGCCACAACCGATAACAAGCGACCAACCTTTGCCAACGACGATGGCACCTGGCAGAACCCGTCGCCGACCAACCCGGCGGGCTACACGGTTGTCTGCAATCAGGAGGCTGTACGTCTGGGACAGCCCGACGACCTCAACTATCGGCGCTATCCCGACACGTTCGGGATCGGTATCGGCGCAGCCGTGACGCCCTGGAAGTCAATTGCCACGGACCGTTCGGTGATCCCGAAGGGCACGACGATCTACATCGAAGCCCTCAAAGACACGCCCTCCAAAGGTTGCTTCTCGGCCGACGACACGGGTGGCGCGATCATCGGCAAGCACATCGACGTGCTGATCCCGCCCGACAAGACGCTCAAGTTGCCGTCCAAGGGCGAACTGACGTTGGTCCCCACGGGCGTCGACTGTCCGCCGCCAGTGGCACTCGCACCCGGTCCGCTCGGCAACCTGAATCTGACGTACCTGATTCCCGCCGGTGAACAGGCAGCGATCGCGGCCAAATCGGCTGTAGCAGGTCTCAAAAACCAGAATCTGCAGGAGGACTTCCTCTATGGCACGAACGGTGTCGTGGCGCGCTCGGTCGGCGTGACACGCAAGGGGAAAACGATTGTGGCGCTCGGTGGCGGCTGGTGGGTCAATGCTCGAGGCCAGAAGACCAGGCAGCTCACCGATGGCAACTGGTCTCAGGGTGTGCCCGTGTGGCGTGACGGTGGTTGGCGAACAAAGCGAGGGCGGCCGACCTACAGGCGAGCGAACGGCACCTGGACGGCGGGTGTCGGCGTGCGCCTGCTCAAGTACCACGACCGCTTCGCTTATTCCAAGAAGGCCGAGTTTGTTCCCTGGAAGACAGTCACTGCGTCGAAGGCGACTGCGCCACTCGGCACGCTGCTGGCTCTCGACACGGTGCCAACGGCGCCCTGCCTTCTCGTCAACCGTCAGGTCGACACGCTTCCAGCAACGACGATTCAGGTGGTCGTTCCACCAGGGACCGACCCGGCAACGCTGCCAACGTTGAGTCCGGCAACCGTGCTCGCGGCCACCGTCGGCACACCGACTGGCTGCCCGTAATACCCACCGCTGTGGATCTCAAAGAGGCGAACGGCCCCTCAATGGCAGCGGATGGTCTTCGCAGGACCAACAGTGCTGCGTAGGTCATGGCAGGGCGTAACCCCACTGTCTATGCTGCTGGCGCTTGTCGCATAGGTGCCGAGAGAGAGCATCTGGTACGAGCCTGAGAGCCGACGTATGGCTCGGGTGCGGACGACATCAGTACATACCTTTGGTGTCTTCCCCACAGCCACCAGCACACCTACCTCACCTCAGGTCGTCATACAGGCGCGTCGGCAGACCACCTAGTCAGCAGCGAGACCAATGATCTGGCGAGTCAACCACTCGGTATAGGTTTGGTTACCCCGCATATTGAGGTGGAAGGCATCCGTGAACAAGAAGCGATTGTCGTAGATCGCGAGGTCCGAGCCGGTTGGGTAGAGCAGCGGGATCTCGAAGCGCTGCTGAAAGGCGCGAAACATCTCGGCTCCGTGGCGGGCTATCGGAGGACGCATCTGCCGGTAGCCAGCCAAAGCACTTCCGCTACTTGGCGGGCGAGTGCCGCAGCATCTACTTAACGGGCGAATGCCGCAGTGTCCTGGCTGCTGCAACCCACGTGCCATACGACGGCTTCTTGGTGCCATCGAAATAGCGGAGACCCGTCGTATAGAACGCGCCAGGGTACTCTGGCGGATCGTCACGCACGAGGAACCACGTCATGCGCTCGACCTGTGGCAACTGCTTGAAGCGCAGGATCGACTCGTAGGCGAACTCAGACTGCTGCTTGATGGTCGCGACGTACTGACTCTTGCCGTCGCTAGGGGTCTGCCACCCAAACTCGGTGACCCAGATTGGGTACTTCTTGCCGAAGATCTGATTCGAGATGGTGATGAAGTTCTGGAAGTTGCCAATCGCGATGAACTTCGGGTTGGCCGTGCTCTGGCCGAGGCCATCTTTGAGGCCCAGCCGTGGATTATTGTTGTATGGATGGACCGACAGTACGTCGAACTTGGCCCTTGCAGCGGCCATGCCACGGAGGAAGGTGACCGGCCTGACACTGCCTGGACCACCCTGTTTATAGAGCGCACCAGCGACAAATGTGGGCTTGAACTTGACGGCCGCGGAGACCTCGCTCTTGAGCGCGTTGAGTAGCTTGACGTAGTTCGCAGGCGAGACCTCTTTACCGTTGACGATCTGTGGGCGCAACGCGAACACTGCATTGGGCTCGTTCCAGGTCTCGTACGAGATCACGCGTGGTAGGGGTGTGGTCGCGCCCGGGGGGGTGTAGGTGCCGGAGTAGCGCGTCGCGACGACGTGGACGAAGGCGCGCCACGCATCGATTTTTGGCATGTCGGCCGCCGAGCCAGAGGCGCTCAGAGACGAAGCCCACGCGGGCGTCGCCCAGAGCGTAAACATGACGCGATCCTGGAGACCATGGGCAGCAGCGCCACGCACAAAAGCGTCACTCGCAGCCCAGAGGTAGGCGGGGTCTTCGACGTCGCGCGGATTCTTCGGCTTGCCCGTCGTAAGGTGCTTCCACTGCAAATCCCAGCGCATAAAACCGACATTGAGGGCAACCGCGTCAAGCCAGAAATCATTGGGATAGCCCTGCCCGTAGGCGTTGTCGAGAAAGCCCACACGCAGATTCTTATTGGCACTCGCTAGGGCAGGAAGCGCGAGCAGCGCGCAGCAAGCGACGAGTGTAATTAAAATTCGGCGTGCTTGAGTTAGGCGCAGCGGCATACGGAGACAACCTTGTGGTCGGAAACTATTTCGCCAATCGTGCCACATGTGCTCCTGAGATTCACGATGGTTTCGTCCGTCGTATTTCCCTTGGTACGGTTTTGTGTGATGGAACCCCTTTCCCGTCCCGCCGTGATCGTGGCCGATATGTTGGTCGACTTCGTCACGGGTGCCCTCGCAAACCCTCCTTCGCAGGCGATCATTGCGCCTCTGGCGCTGCTGCTCAGCGGAGCACGCGAGCGCGGGTGGCCTGTCTGTTACGTCAATGATGCGCATCTCCCGGGCGACGTCGAGGAGCGACTTTGGGGTCCACATGCACTGGCGGGTTCAGTCGGCGCCCAGGTGATTCCTGAACTAGAGCCACACCCTGGCGATATGCAGTTCGGTAAGCGCTTCTACTCGGGCTTTCATCAGACGGGTCTTGATGTGTATCTTCGTCAGCGTGGCGTTGAGACCGTGATCGTGACGGGCCAGCATGCACATATCTGCGTGCAACACACCGCGGGCGACGCGTTTTTCGCTGGCTATCGCGTGGTCTTGGCCACGGACGGGGTTACTGCCTTTACACCAGCAGACAATGCGACCGGCATCGCGTACGCCGAGCAGATGTACGGCGCAGTACCACTGACGAACGCCGAGATCCTCGCGACTCCCATCACGTCAGGAACGTAGGTCGATGGGCAGCGTGGTTGTCGTCGGCTCCGTCAACGTCGACTTCGTGGTGACCGTTGAGCGCCTCCCGCAGGCGGGACAGACCGTCTCGGGTGGCTCCTTCGAGCGTTTCGGTGGCGGCAAGGGCGCTAATCAGGCGGTGGCGGCGGTGAGGGCGGGAGCGCAGGTGCAGATGGTCGGGTGCGTTGGTGCCGACGCCGAGGGTGCAACTGCACTCGCTGACCTCGCTTTCAACCACGTAGACACGACGCATGTGCGTCAGACCAGCGCCGCTGCGACCGGTGTGGCGTTGATTACCGTGGCGGCCGATGGGGGAAATCAGATTGCAGTCGCTCCTGGCGCCAATCGCCTCGTTAAGGATTTCCCCGAGGCGGCACTCGCTGGCGCTCGCGGCACACTGTTGCTGTCGTTTGAGGCGCCCGACCCGGTCCTCTGCCAAGCGGCTGAGGCGGCGGTGGCGGCCGGCTGGAGCGTCGTCGTCAATCCAGCGCCATCGCGACCGTTGCCACCCCGCCTGCTCGCGTGCCACCCGCTGCTCGTACCAAACGAGCATGAGGCCAATGATCTCACGGGCGAGAGCGACCCCGAACGAGCAGCGGTGCTGCTCCAGCACCTGACCGGCGCTGCGGTGATTGTCACGCTTGGGCAGGAGGGTGCGTTGCTGTGCTTGGCCGACGGCGTGCAGCACATCGCTGCGCCGACCGTTGACAGCGTCGATACGACTGGCGCCGGCGATTGCCTCTGCGGCACGCTCGCCGCGGGCATCGCGCAGGGCTTGCCGCTCGCCGAGGCGCTGGCAGTTGCCGTGGCGGCCGCGTCGCAGAGCACGCTGACGCCGGGCGCTAGATGACGTTCAGCGTCAGCGTGTGCACCGTATTGACGCCGTAGCCGCGGCTGTTCCACGGGATTGAGTCGGGTTGCGTGGTGCCCTTGCGATCGGTGGCGCGCGCACGCACCGTGTGTGTCCCGGGGGCGAGGTCGACCGTGTGTGCAAACTGCGTAGGGGCGTGAATGCCCGGGCCGGGCTCCGTGCGGACCCGTTGCCATGCTCCGCCGTCGACTTGGAGTTCGACGGGACCAATGCCGCCGACGCCGCCCCAGGCCGTTCCAGCCACCACGACCGAGCCTGCGTGGATCGCCTCGGCCTCGCTGGGCGACGTAATCAGCGAGTGCACGGGCAGCACGGTGAGTTCGCGGCCCGGTCCCTCTTCGCCCGCCTCCCTGAGGCGGTAGTCGACCGCCTGAAAGAAGCCGTCGAATTCGTGGCTGACAAACTCGATACGGCTGAGCCACTTGACCGACGATACGGCGTACCACCCGGGGACGACTGCACGGAGTGGGGCGCCATGCTCGGGCGTCAACCCGTGCCCATTCATCGACCAGGCGAGGATGATCTCGCGCACCACGGGATCGCGCAGAGAGATTGCTCGCGCAAACGCCTCTGGGTCCGTGCGTCCCTCAACGTCGCCTACGTCCGCACCGCTCAAGACGATGTGCGTCGCCTCGGGGAGCGGGCGCACAATCTCAAAAAGGTCGGCTAACTGCGCGCCTGCCCAGCGAGCATGGCTAACCGCGCCGAGTTGCCACGGCACGCCGGGCGCCGGATGTTCGAGCTCCATGCGGCGATGCCCGGCGCATTCGAGCGTCACGTGCGTTGAGATCTGCGACAGCTTGCGAAAGTCGTTGAGCGTCCAGCGCACCGAACGCTTGACGAGCCCCGTGATCTCGATGGCATGCAGATCCGCGTCGAGCAAGGGTACGCCGAAGTGGCTGCGAACGAAATGCTCACCCGTCGGCACCGTGTCGCGCCCGAGCGATGCGAGTGGCGTGGCGTAACAATTGAGCGCGATTTCCGGCGAGACGTGTTGCACTAAGCCTCCGTGCGCAACGCGCGAACTAGGCCAATGGCGAGAAACACGCCGGGCCAGACGATCAACGCGACGATCGTAATCGCAATGCTGGTATCGCCACCGTCGGAGACGCGGGTGAGTGCCGAATCGAGCAGCCAAGGCTCGACGCCTGGCACCGCGCGAGTGATCAGGTTGAACAGGCTGATACCGATTAGGTTGAGTCCGAGCGCGAGGGCAATCGCGCCGCCTGTCGAGCGAATTGCAACGCCGATGCCGTAGGCAATCAAGGCGTAGATGCCGACGTTGAGCACGAGGCTGAGCAGCAGGCGTCCGACATCGCTCGCCGTAACGCTCGGCTCGCCTGCGTGCGGGAGGATGAGCGCACCAATCAGCAGGAGCACGAAGGCCGGAAGCGCCACACCGATTGCCACGATCGCGAGCACGGGGATTCTCGTGAGAAAGAGCCGCAGGCGCGAAAAGCCGGTCAGCAAGATGTACCGGAGCGTGCCGCTGGCGACATCTTCAGCACCAAAGATCGCACCGATCACCGTGCCGAACACGACCGAGATAATGCCGAGGAGCGAAACAAACGAGAAGAACGAATCACCACCCACTGTCGGGTGATCAACCGCATTGCGGGTGTGCAGGAACATCAAAACGGCTGCGAGCACCAGCACGATTGCGACAGGAACGAGCACGCTCGCCAGGATCAGACCGCGACGAGCCAGCATGCGGCGCAGGTCGGCACGGGCTACGGCGATCATGCCTGACCTGCTTCGCGCACCAGCGATAGATAGCGTTCTTCGAGCGAGTCCTCGCGTGGTTCGAGTCGACTGACATCCAGTCCGGCTTCGACGAGTTTGCGATTGACACCGGCGCGCGTCTCGGGCGAGTCGGGCGCCAGCTGCACGGACAGCGTACCCGCGGCAGAGCGCGTCACGGCCGTCACTGTCGGAAGCGCGCGTAGCACGGACTCGGCACGCGCGGCATCGTCACACTCGATCGTCAGTTCGCGCCCACCCGCGGCGAGTAGGTCGGCGAGCGTTCCCGACGTGATCACACGGCCCTGATTGACAATCGCTAAGTCGTCACAAATCTTCTCGATCTCGTCGAGCAGGTGGGAGGAGACAAAGACTGCACGGCCATCCTGTTCGACGAGCGAGCGGATCAAGACGCGAAACTCGGCCACGCCATCCGGGTCTAGGCCATTAGTGGGCTCGTCCAAGACGAGTAGCTCCGGATCGGACAAGAGTGCACGTGCGACGCCCAGGCGCTGGCGCATGCCGAGCGAGTACGCCGAAACCTTGTCACCGGATCGTTCGTCAAGCCCAACCCGAGTTAGCAGTGCTGGCACACGCGCAAGCGCACCGTCGCCAACATAGGCCGCCCACAACTCGAGATTCTGGCGGCCGCTCAGATAGCCGTAGAAGCGGGGCTCCTCGACGATTGCCCCGATGCGAGCGAGTGCGGCAGCAGGGTCTCTGCCAATATCGAAGCCGCGAACGGTAATTCTGCCGCCGTCCGGGCGGGCGAGACCGAGGATGCAGCGAATCAGCGTGGTCTTGCCGGCACCGTTGGGTCCGAGAAAACCGAAGCAGCGGCCAGGCTCGACGGTCAGCGTGACATTGTCGAGTGCGGTGCGTTTGCCGAAGGTGCGGGTGACACCCTCGCAACGAATAATCGAATCCGCCATCGTCTGCAGCGTGACAGATGCGGTCCGTGTTCGCCGGTCGTGGTTAGGGCTTTGGCGTGTCGGTGGGCCTGTCGATCACGAACTGGGTCAGTCCGCGTCCGGCCTCAATCTCTTGCAGGTCGTGCTCGGCCGTCTCGAGGTAGCCTCGTAGAGCCTGTTCGAGCCCTTTGCCTTCGCGCAGTAGACCGATCGTCTCCTCGACGCTCAGCTCGGCCTCGCCTAGTCGTTCGGCGATCGCCTCAAGGCGCTCAAGGCCCTGCTCGAACGACACGTTTTGTGGTTTTGTCATGCGTCCGTCTCCGTCTCGTCCGGGTGGACATGCTCGATCGTTGCATCGAGTAGCCCACCCTTCAATTGAATGATCACTGGTTGACCAGCCGCGAGATCCTGCGTGCTGGACACGAGCGCGCCGGTTGGCAGGCGGACGAGCGCGAAGCCGCGCTCGCGCCAGTCGCGGGCACGCACGAGGTTGAGCGCTCCGCTCAGTGCGGTCGAGCCGAGCTGTACCCGATGGCGTAGCTCGCCGGTGGCGCGCCCGAGGCGTTCCCTCACAGCATCCAACGACGCTGGTCGCGGCACACTCTGCAGGGTGCGCGCCAGCGTGGTGGCACACCCACTGATACGTTCGCGCGGCCTCGTCACCGTCACCGCGATGGCATGCGAGAGGGACTGTCCTGCCAACTCGACACGTCCAACCCGCGGGATTAGTGCGGCCTGTCCGGCTGGACGCATCGCGCTCCGGTCGATCTGCGCCTCCGCAGTCACGAGCCGCCCCCAGGCGAAACCGGCGATCTCCGCGGCCCGACGGTCGATGCGTTCGTCCAGCTCGGCGGCGCTCGGGACGACGTGTTCGGCGGCGCGCGCGGGCACCTCCGCAGCCGCGCTGGCAACGTGGTCGCAGTTCGGGCGCTGTTTGGTGTGGCCGATCGACGTCACAACGGGCGTCCCGAGTGCGGCAATTGCGCGGCAGAGACGCTCGTCGGAGAAGGGCAGTAGGTCCTCGACACTTCCGCCACCGCGGGCGAGGATGATCACCTCGACATCGGGTTCGATGTCGAGGCGGGCCAGGGCGTCGATCAGCTCGGGAACGGCATTGACGCCCTGGACGAGGGAATACGACACCGCAATCCGCGTGGGTGGAAAACGGTCGCGTAGTGCGCGCAGGACATCCGCCTCGGCATCCGAGCCACGGCCTGTTACGAGACCAACCCGGCGAGGGAAACGAGGGATCGGCAGTTTGCGCTCGGGATCGGTCAGGCCGTCAGCCACTAAGCGTGCAAGCGTCTCTTGCACGCGAGCCAGCAGCTCGCCTTCGCCTGCTCCGCGAATTGCATTGACGTCGAGCGAGACCGACCCGTTTTTGGCGTAGACGCGGACCTTCGTGTAGCGCGCCTGGACCAACTGCCCCTCCTGGGGCAACTCGGCAATGCGGTCGGCGTTGCTCTTCCAGATCACACACTTGACGAGTGCCTCACCGTCAGTCAGGTCAAGATAGACATGTCCTGACGCGGCACGAAAGCACTTCTGCACCTCCGCCTCAACGACGCCTCCGCCCACCTCCTCCAGCGCCCCCTCGACGCGACGCCAGATCGCGCTCGGCGACTCGGCAACCGCTTCGACGGCAGAGGTCTCCACGCGCTAGGAGACCTCTGCGACTGTCTTGGCAATCGTCTCGGCGGTCGGAATCGAGCCGCTCAGAATCTTCTCGCCCTTAGGGCCTGTGATGATGAACGATGGCGTCCCACCAAAGCCCCGCTGAGCCGCCACGACCTGGACATCCTGAATCTCGGGGCCCCAGATCGCCTCATCCTGACGGTTCTGCTCGAACTGCGTGAGGTCGAGGCCAACCGCCTTGGCAAGGCCATCACAGAACGCGGGCGTGGCGTAGTTGGTCATCTCGTCCTGCTGGTTGATGTACCAGAGGTCCTGATACTCGAATAGCTTGTTCTGCTGCTGGGCGGCGATGCCACACTGAGCGGCATTGACCGAATCGGTGCCGAGGATCGGCCAGAGGCGGTACTCGAACTTGGCTTTGCCGGGCTTGATGGTGTCGGCGACGACCTTCGGCATAAAATCGAGGGCGAATTTTTGGCAAGCCGGGCAGCGCAGATCGGCAAATTCGGTGATCGTGACGGTGGCGGCAGGATCGCCGAGCGTCATGCCGTTTTGTGGAATTCCAGCAAAGCGATCGTTGACCTCTTTGACGCCCTTCAACTTGCCGGCCGCAACGTCGGCTGCGCTGGCACCACCATCACTGCTAGGTGTTGTCGACTGTTGGGAGACGTAGATCAGGCCACCCGCGGCGATCACCGCTACGACGGCGGCAACGCCAACGATCAACCACAGGCTACGACGCGATGGCCCATCCCCGACAGGACCCTTCTTCGGCGGGGGCGGTGTTTTCGCTTGGTATTCCATGGTGTGTCCTCGTCGGTCGAGCGTTCGCGACGAATCCTAGCGGGCGTTGACGGGCCGTGAAGTATATGTTTATTTGATCAAACTTCGATTGCTGATCCCGCTGCCGTTTCTTCTTACCGTCGCCGCCTGCGGCTCGTTCGCGGATGGGGAGCACAGCCAGATGGAGGCGGCGGTTGCGGCTGCAATCACCACACAGACCGAGAACGCCGCACCGATGGTTGTGGTTCGCTCAGTCGGCTGTGTTGGACAGCGCCCAAGCGTTCAGTGCACCGTGCACCTCGGTGTCGGCAACACCGTCGTCTCTTTGCGCTACACGGTCGCGATCGGGACGGACAACTGCTGGTCGGCAACAGCGCGTAATCTTCGCGTCGATGGTTCGGAAAGCCAGACCAACCCGATTGTCGAACTGTCACCTGCAAGTGATCTGAAGGGCTGTCTCGCGTGAGTGTCGTGCCGTTTGATCCGTTCTCGCGCACGCTGTTTGGCCAGCCACGCGCGCTCATTACGCTGTGTCTGACCGAGATGTGGGAGCGCTTCTCGTACTACGGCATGCGCGCACTCCTCGTGCTCTTTATGATCGCGCCGACCGCCGACGGTGGCATGGGCCTGAGCGCGGTCGAGGCCGCCGGAATTTATGCCGTCTACGTCTCGCTGGTCTACCTGACGCCCCTGCCCGGCGGTTGGATTGGCGATCGCGTGCTCGGGCCACGACGCACGGTCTTCGTGGGTGGTGCAGTGATTGCAGCGGGGCACATCGTGCTGGCAATCATGGGTGGCAGCGGACTCTTTTCGCGCTGTTTCTGATCATCATCGGCACGGGATTGCTGAAGCCAAATATGACCGCGCTGGTAGGGGCTCTCTATGCTTCGCGGCGCGACCTCTCGGACGCCGGCTTCTCGATCTACTACATGGGCATCAACCTCGGCGCTTTCCTCTCGCCGCTGGTGTGCGGCTATCTTGGCCAAGAGGTGTCGTGGGAGCTCGGCTTTGGAGCGGCAGCCGTCGGCATGATCCTCGCCCTCGTGCAATACGGCATCGGCACCCGCGGCATGGGAACGCTTGGCGCTGCGCCGGACAATCCGCTCAACTATGCCGAGCGCCGGCGCTACGGAGTGGGGGCGGCAATCGGCGTCGTGGCAGCGGTTGGGCTGGTCCTGCTCGACCTGATGGTCATGCATTTCTCCGCAAACGTCATCGAGTTGGCAATTACGCTGGTGATTCTGGTAGTGCCGATCGCTTGGTTTACGCGCACGCTGCGCGCCGAACGCGACAATCGCGAGCAACGCAATCGTGTGCTCGTACTGCTCGTTCTCTTCTGCGCCGCGGCCGCCTTCTGGCTTGTCTACGACCAGGCCGGCTCAACCGTTGCGATTTTCGCGCAGGAAGACACCCGCAATACGATCGGCAGCGTCGGCTTCCCGTCGAGTTGGTTTCAGTCTGTTAACCCGCTCCTGATCATTACGCTCGCACCGGTGATGGCGCTCATCTGGACGGCGCTTGGGGTGCGTGGCAAACAGCCAGGTACGGCGTACAAGTTTGCTGGTGGTCTGTTTCTCGTCACAATCTCGATGGGTGTGATGGTCTTCGCCGCCCAAGCGGCAATTGAAGGCAAGGTGGCGGCGATGTGGCTGATCGCTGTGTTCGCTATCCAGACGGTTGGCGAGTTGATGCTGAGTCCGGTTGGTATGGCAGCCGCGACGCGACTCTCGCCACCTAATCGCGTCTCGCAGACGCTCGGAGTCTGGTTTCTGGCCACCAGTGTTGGCGATGCCATCGGTGGTCGCCTCGCCCAGTTCTACGACGCGCTTGGGCAGATGGCGTTCTTCGGTCTGCTCGGTCTGATCGCCCTCGTTGCGACCTGCGTGGTGCTCGCGCTGGCACGACCGCTCGGTCGACTTGTCGAGGACTAGGCAACCATCAGATCCGCGCGGTTGTAATGTGCCCCTAGAACCTACGCGATCGTGACGTCGTCGCAGAGATAGACGTCCTGGATCGCGTTGAGGAGCGCGATGCCCTCGTTACGCGGCCGCTGGAATGCCTTGCGGCCCGAGATCATGCCCATGCCGCCCGCACGCTTATTGACGACGGCCGTCGAGACGGCGTCGTGCAGATCGTTGTCGCCGGAGGCGCCACCCGAGTTGATCAGGCCAGCACGACCCATGTAGCAGCCGGCGATCTGATATCGCGTCATGTCGATCGGATGGGGTGTCATTAGGTTTTCGTAGACGCGCTTATCGGTTTTGCCGAAGTTGATGTCGAGAAAGCCCGGGGCTGCCGTCTCCGGCGCCTTCTGCTTGATGATGTCGGCCTGAATCGTGACGCCGAGGTGGTTGGCTTGGCTCGTCAGGTCGGCTGCGGTGTGGTAGTCCGGACCGCCATCCTTCGCCGAAAAGGCGCTATTGCGGAGGTAGCACCAGAGGACGGTTGCCATGCCTAACTCGTGGGCGGCCTGGAAGGCGTCGGAGACCTCCATGATCTGACGCTTCGATTCTTCAGAGCCGAAGTAGACCGTGGCGCCGACGGCGACCGCGCCCATCTCGAACGCCTGATTGACCGAGGCGAACATGATCTGGTCGTAGCCGTTCGGATAGCTGAGGAACTCGTTGTGGTTGAGCTTCAGCATCATCGGAATGCGGTGTGCATACTTGCGCGACACCGAGCCGAGCACACCCAACGTTGAGGCAACCGCGTTACAGCCACCCTCAATCGCGAGTTCCACGATGTTGGCCGGATCGAAGTAGTCGGGGTTCTTGGCAAACGAGGCGCCAGCCGAGTGCTCGATGCCCTGATCGACCGGGAGGATCGAGAGGTAGCCGGTGCCACCGAGGCGCCCGGCGTTATACATCGTCTGCAGGTTGCGCAGAACGGGAACGGAGCGGTCCGTGTCGCGCATCACGCGCTCGACAAAGTCAGGTCCAGGAAGGTGCAGACGATCCTTGTCGATTGTCGTGCAGGTGTGTCCGAGCAGATCGTCGGCCTTGTCGCCGAGAATCTCGCTAATTCCATCGATGCCCATGTCAGCCACAGTCGTTCCCTCCAGTACGTGTGATTGCAGAATACCGATTCAGCCGAAGAACGTGTCCTCGTGGCGGTAGGGTGGAGCGCAGCAGCACAGCATGCGAAGGTCTGAGTGGGCAGAAATCTGGTGCCACGCGCCGGGAGGGATCAGAATTGCGTCGCCGGGAGCAACCTCGCGCTGGTCGCCGTCAAGTTCCATCGTGGCTGTCCCTTCGAGGATGAAATAGATCTCCTCGGCCGCCGCGTGGTAGTGGCGCATGGTGGCCGTACCGGCGGGTAACGCTGCTTCGGCCAGGCTCTGGTTCCGCGTCGGCGGGTGCACGACGTTGAGGAGTTCGCGAATCGTCGATCCGTCGGCAGTAATGAAGGGCTCCGCGTCGCTGTCGAGGTTGCGCACCTGCATGGTTAGCAGCGCTCTTCCAGACGGGTCAGAGCGAAACGGGCCGAGCCGCGCAGCGCACACAGTTCGTCGAGGATCACGCGCACGGCCATCTTCTCGAGCAGACCGTCGTAGCGTCCCTTTGCTTGAAACGCCTCTAAGAAGCCACCACGGCGGAGGATCGGCAGGATCTGTGGGGCAATGCCACCACCGATGTACATACCTCCCGTCGAGAGGAGGACGAGCGCGAGGTTGCCAGCTTGGGCACCGTAGGCATGGACAAACATCTCCATCGCGAGACTGGCGCTCGCATCCGAGTCCGCGAGAGCGGCCTGGGAGATGGCGACACCGGGACTACCAGCGGAGATCGCGGCCGACAGTTCGGCACCTGCCCGTGCGCGGCCCGTCTGCGTGACGAACTCCCAAATGTGTACGAGTCCGGGTCCAGAGACGACGCGTTCGGCACTGACATGCTCCCAGTCGGGGTGCTGCTCACGCAGGTACAACAGCAGCGCATCTTCCTGCGCGCTGCGCGGGCCGTAGTCGATGTGGCCACCTTCGCTCGCGAACGGTTGCCAGCGGTCGCCGATCGCGACCATCCCGGCGATGCCGAAGCCCGTGCCCGCCGAGCAGACCGCACGGTTGCCGCCGAGGCCAATCCTGTCGGGCTGCAGTTCCTCCAACTGGTCGGGGCTGAGTTCGCTGATGCCCCAGGCGTTGGCGAGGAGATCGTTGAGGAGATAACCGTCGGCGTGGCCGATCGCAGAACGCACCTCAGTTTCGGAGACGGCCCAGGGCAGGTTGATCGGATTTGCCTTGCCACCAACAACCGGAGCGGCAATCCCGATCGCAGCGACGGCATCGTCGCCTGGGTGATCGACGAGGTACTGCGCGACGAGAGCCTCAAGCGAGGCCGAATCGGGTGAGTCGTAGACCTGTTGGTGTTCGAGCACCACTCGGCCGTCACCGGCACGGACACGAGCGAAGCGCGCGTGTGTACCGCCAATATCGCCGGCGAGCACCGTCACACCATTCATGCGACGATGACCACCCGGTCCAGTGCCTGCAGTGCATCCTCATACCCGAGTGGTGCCGCATAGACCGTGTCGAGGGCCTCATGCAGGTACCCGGGGCTACAGGATTCGCCGCTCCCAGGCGAGATCGTGATGCCAGCAACCGAGACGCCCTCCACAGGTGCATTGCTGGTGCCGGGGCGGAGTGTCACGTTGATGTCGGCGCGCACGGCAATCCAGGCGGCGAGCAGCATGGCCGAGGCAGCGTGCACGTTGCCGACGACATCACCCGAAGGGGCAAAGGCGAGTGTCCCTTGCGCTTGATCGGATTGAAAGCCGCCACTGATCCGCCGCCGCCACTCGAGCGTGCGCAGCCAGGCGAGATCGCGTGACGGGTGCTTGAGTGCAACCTCGTGGGCGAAGGCGATCGCGCGGGCAGGATCGGGGTCGCGGTCACTATCGAAGACGGTGACGTGCGCGGTCTCGGACAGCGACAATTCGACGTCGCCATGGTCGTAGCCGGGCAGCCAGGCCACCGTTGGCAGCCCGCGAGCGAGCAGCGGAGCCACCAGCGAGCGGGAGTGGGCAAGGCGGCTCGCGTTGGCGTGGATGTTGATGTCCTCGACGAGTACGTGCATGCCGGCTTCACCGACCTCGATCAGGCGCACTCGTACCTCGGCGTCGAGTCGATCTTCCTTGTGTTCAATCAGGCGGATCATGCGGGCTGGGTTGAGTGCTGTCTCCATCGTGCCGATGCGGTGCACTTTCGACTGCTGAGGATCTGGAGCCACGATCAAGTTCATCGTTCGCAGCGACACGTGGTCGCCACCGAGGTGGTCGGCCTCGCGCAGCAGGCGACTGAGAGAATCGGCAACGACGTCGGTCGACGTGTCTGAGGCCTGCCAGTGCAACCCGGCTTCGAGTTCCTTGATCGTCGAGGCGACCCACGTCATAGTCGCCGCCACTTTCTACCATCAGCTCGAATCAACGCCTCCGCAGATCCTGGCCCAGGTGTGCCCGCAACATACGGCTCGAGGGGAACCTCGTTCTGCTTCCACGCGTCAATCACTGGGTCGACGATGCGCCAGGCCTGTTCGACCTCATCGGCCCGCGTAAACAGGGTTGCGTCGCCACGCAGCGCGTCGAGAATCAGACGCTCATAGGCCTCGGGAGTTTCGCGTGTAAACGTCTCGCCGTAGAGAAAGTCCATGCGCACGGGACGAAGCTGGGTCTCAGGGCCTGGCGTCTTTGCTTCGATGCGTAGGGAGGCGCCCTCGTTCGGCTGGATCGAGAGCGTCAGCAGGTTCGGGCGGATACTCCGAGCGACCTTTGGATCCGAGAATGGCATGTGCGGCACGGGACGGAAGGCGATCGTGATTTCCGTCGAGCGGCGTGGCATGCGCTTGCCCGCACGCACATAAAACGGTGTGCCAGCCCAGCGCCAGTTGTTGACCTCGAGCTTGAGCGCAGCGTATGTCTCGGTCGTCGACGAGGGTGGCACGTCGGGCTCCTCGAGGTAGCCGGAGACGTGGCCTCCGTCGACATCGCCAGCCGTGTACTGACCGCGTGCCGAGCCGACGCAGCGAATCGACTTGAGGGCCTTTTCCTTCTCGTCACGGATCGAATCGGCATCGAAGGTCGCCGGCGGCTCCATCGCTGTCAACGCAACGAGCTGCATGGCGTGATTCTGGATGATGTCGCGGATCGCACCCGACTGGTCGTAGTAGCCGGCGCGGGTACCAATGCCGAGGTCTTCGGCTGCCGTGATCTGTACGTGGTCGATATAGCGGCGATTCCAAAGCGGCTCGAAGATGCCATTGGCAAAACGGAAGACCAAGAGGTTCTGGACGGTCTCCTTGCCGAGGTAGTGATCGAGACGCAGGATGTGCGACTCGTCGAAGGCGGCCGTGACCTCATTGTTGAGCGCGATCGCCGACTCGAGGTCGTGCCCGAACGGCTTCTCGATCATCAGCACAGCCTCAGGCTCGGCACCACGCGCAAGGTCGACTTTGTGGAGCGAATCGCCGATCGGGCCGAAGAAACGGGGTGCGACGGCGAGGTAGAAGAGGCGGCGGGTAGGACCGCCGAGCGCCGTGTCGCCCGCGATCAGATTCTTCTTCAACTTGTTGAACAGCGCGGGTTTCGTAAAGTCGCCTTGGATGTAATCGACGCGCTCGAGCAGGCTGCTGAGGACTTTCTCGTCGACGCCGCTGCGTGAGTACTTCGTGACGACGTTGATCATGTGGTCGCGAAAGTTTTGCTCCGGCATGCTGCTGCCGACACCGAGCAGGCGGAAGCGCTCTGGGAGTCGACCCTCGGCGTACAGGTTGTAGACCGCTGGCAGCAGCTTCTTCGCTGCGAGGTCACCAGAGGCACCGAACAAGACGTAGGACGCTGGTTTTACCTCGACGCCCGGAACATCAGCGGCAAACGGGTTCTCAAGCTCGTGATCGGTCATCGGGGCGGCCTCCTCCGCCACAGCCTAGCCAGTCCTCGGCCTGCACGTGTGCTCTGTTTGTGAAGGCGTCAGATGGCTGCCGCTTTGACTCCGCCGGGTTTCCACGTAGGCTTTCCGGCAGACCGCGACGATAGTCGGCGCGCTCGGGGAGGTTCTCGTGGGGAACGTTGCATTTCATACGGCGACGACGGTCGATGAGGCGCTGGCGCTGCTCGGCGACGGCTCCGATGCGCGGGTCGTGGCGGGTGGTTCCGACCTGATCGTGCAGGCGCGGCACGGCAAGTCGCTGCCGGGCACGGTGATTGCGATTCATCGCATCGCTGCGCTCGATCATCTCGAGTCAGCCGACGGATTGACGCTTGGTGCCTTAACGTCGCACGCCACAATTGCAGCCGATGCAGCAGTCCGTGCTACCTGGACGGCGCTGGCCGACGCCTCGGCCTTGGTCGGTTCGCACGCCACGCGCAACGTCGGCACGATCGGCGGCAACGTTATGAACGCTTCGCCGGCGATGGAGACGGGCGGTCCCCTGATTGTCTTGGGTGCCTCCGTCACGCTGCGTTCTGCGGCTGGCGATCGTGAGGTCGCGATTGAGGAGTTGTGGACAGGGCCGGGAACGACCTCGGCTAGGCCCGGAGAGATTTGTGTTGCCGTCAGTGTGCCGACTCAGCCAGCCAACACCGGTAGCGCCTACGTGCGTCTGGAGTATCGGCGGGCGATGGAGATTGCGATTGTCGGTGCCAGCGCGTGTGTCACCCTCGATGACAACGGCATCGTGACGGACGCCAAGATCGCCTTAACAGCGCTTGCACCAACGATCATTCGTAGTCCGGGTGCTGAGGTCGCGATCGTCGGCAGTGACGGTAACGACGATGCGCTCGCGGCGGTCGCTGCCGGGGCCTCCGCGGATGCTAAGCCGATTTCGGATCTCCGTGCCAACGAGGACTATCGTCGTGCGATGGCTGGTGTGATCGCCAAGCGTGCCGTTGCCGTCGCGGCACAGCGCGCTCGCGGCGAGGAGTTTCCGATTCCGGCTACTCCCGTATTCATGAAGGGTTCTGGACGATGAAGCACGCGGCAACACTGACGATCAATGGTATGGCCTATCCGGTCGAACTCGACGGCGACACGACGCTCGTCCGCGCGATTCGCGACGACGTCGGCTTGACCGGCACCAAAGAGGGCTGCGATGACTGCGAGTGCGGCGCCTGCATGGTGCTGATCGACGGGCGTCCCGTCAACTCCTGCACGTATTTCGCACTGCAGGCCGTTGGCTCTGAGGTGACGACGGTCGAAGGGCTCGCCGATGGCGAGACGCTGAGCAATCTGCAGTCCGCCTTCCTCGACCAGGGTGGTGTCCAGTGTGGCTTCTGCACACCGGGCATGCTCGTCTCGGCGCACGCCCTTCTACGCGAGAATGCGAACCCAACGGAGGAAGAGATTCGCCTGGCCCTTGGCGGCAATCTCTGCCGTTGCACTGGGTACGCGAAGATCGCTAGCGCCGTGATGCAGGCAGCCAAAGCCTCCGTCTAACTGGTCGGTAGTCGGTGTCCGGACATGACAAGTGTGCACTTGTCATGTCCGCGTCATCGAACGAGGCGGCCTTGATTGTGTGGGGTCTCCACGACCGCTGTTCAAGCGCGACGATAGGCTGCGGTTGATGGATGCGTCGAAAACTCAGTTTCCGGTGTATGACGCTGCTGGTGCGCAGGCCATTGATGCGCAGGCGATTGAGCTTCTTGGGGGTTCGGGCGAGAGCCTGATGCGAAGTGCGGCAGCAGCCACGGCGCGAGTGGTGCGAGGTCGTTTTGCATACGCAAGGCAGATCGTGGTCGTGGCCGGCAGTGGCAACAATGGCGGCGACGGCTATGAGGTAGCGCGATTGCTGCAGAACGGCGATCGCAGCGTGCGCATTATCCGCGTCAGCGCGCGCCCTGCGAGTGGTGACGCCGCAACGATGCTGACCGGAGCCATCGCGGCTGAAGTTGCCCTGGTCGAGCGGTCTGAGGGTACGATCGGCGACGATCTCGTTGGCGCAGACCTGATCATCGATGCGCTGCTGGGGACGGGAGCGGCGGGTGCGCCGACCGGTGCCGTTGCCGAGGCGATTGCCGCCATCTGCGCATCCGGGCATCCGGTCGTTGCCCTCGATATTCCGAGTGGGGTTGATGCCTCCACAGGCGAAGTGCCAGGCGTTGCAATCCGTGCGGACGTGACCGTCACGTTCGCTGCCTCGAAGCTTGGGCTGTTGATCGCACCCGGTTGCGAACTTGCGGGTGCTGTGGTCGTCGTACCGATTGGGGTTCCGGTCGGGGTTGAGGTTGCACCAGTTGCCATTGCAATTGCTGATGGCCGCGACCTGTTGCCCAGCCGCGGCGTCGGTGGTTCCAAATACGACGCCGGTGCCGTACTCGTAATCGGTGGTTCGATTGGTATGTCTGGCGCGCCGGCGCTCGTCGCAGAAGCCGCCTTGCGCGCTGGTGCGGGTGTCGTCACTGTGCTTGTACCCGAGGCCATCCAGGCCACCGTTGCTGGGAGTGTCCGCGAGGCGATGGTGCGACCACTGGCCTCGGCCCGCTTTGATCGTCAGATTGCGGAATATGCAGAGCGGGCGTGCGCCGTCGTGCTCGGGCCAGGGCTCGGACGCGAGCCAGGAACTGACGAACTCGTGCGTGCCACGCTTGCACTTGATCGACCGTTGCTTGTTGACGCTGACGCACTCTGGTGGGTTGCCCGTGAACCCGCCATGCTGCTTCAACGCACAGCCCCGACCGTGATCACGCCCCATGCCGGTGAGGCAGCACGGCTGTTGGCGGTCGAGGTCGACTGGATTGCGGAGCACCGCCTTCAGGCTGTCCATGCGCTCGTCGAGGCGACGGGCGCAGTGGCACTCTTGAAGGGGCGTGACACGCTCGTCTTGTCGCCGGAGGGTCGCTTGGGTGTTCGCGCGATCGACTCGGCTGCATTGGCTACGGCTGGTTCGGGTGACGTACTTGCCGGCATCATCGGTGCCTGCCTGGCGCGCGGAGCGGATTCGTGGATCGCGGCGATTGCCGGAGCGGCTGCACACGTGCAGAGCGCGCGTACCGCGACGGCCACCCGCAGAGGCGGGGCTATCATTGCGGGAGACCTCACCGAGCACCTCCGTGTGCTCGGACGACCTGGGAGCACTCTGTGATCGACCGCCCTGTGCGCGAATTGATGGACTCGTCGACACCAACCGTCGCGCCCGACACGACGATTAAGGATCTCGTCTACCTGCTGGCAACGAAGCACCTCGACGGTGTTGCTGTGGTCGACTCAGGCAACGCGGTCGTGGGCGTTGTGACGGCGCAGGACATGCTGTTTCAAGAGGTCGAGGCTGATGAGCATGTGCCGTATGTCGCACCGTTTCTCGACTGGATGATCTACATCCAGAGCCTCGGCTCGTGGGAACGCCACATCGAGAAGGCATTCGCCGTCACGGTCTCCGACCTAATGACAAACGATGTGATAACAGCATCGCCGGATGAGGCCTTGCACGAAGCCGCCAAACGGATGGCCAAAGACGGTGTCTCGCAGTTGCCGGTTGTCGAGCATGGCGCCTACGTCGGCATGCTGACGCGTGGTCACGTCGTGGCTGCGCTTAATCGCTTCGAATTTGGTGGGGGAGCCGCATAGCGCCGCACCGTCATCGCAGCCTGGTCGAGATCGACTTGGCTGCTGTCACGGCCAACATCCAGCGCCTGTTGGATGCCGCCGGTGGTGCTGAGGTATGGGCGGTCATCAAAGCGAACGCCTATGGGCACGGTGCGTGTGATGTTGCGCATGCAGCGATCGCGGCAGGTGCGACGAGACTCTGCACGGCGACGCTCGATGAAGCGCGCGCTGTGCGTGTCGAACTGCCGATCGTGCCGCTGCTCGTGCTGTCACCGTTGACAGTGGGGGAGGAGGACGCCGTCTCGGAGGTCGTCTGTGCCGTGACGGTTTCGACACTCGAAGGCTGGGATCGATTGCGCTATCGGCACGAGGTTGATGTGCACGTCAAGGTCGATACCGGCATGGGACGCTGGGGGCTGACGGCCGGCGAGGCGCTTGCGATCGGCGAGGAGATCTTGGCTGGACCGCGACCAGAGCGCTTGGCGGGCCTAATGAGCCACCTTGCAACCGCCGACGAGCCCGACCGGGCCTTCGTCGATCAGCAGGCCGAAGCCTTTCGCGCCGTTGCCGCGGTTTTCCCACCGTGTCCGCGGCACCTCTCTAACTCCGCTGCGACGCTGCGCTATCCGGAACTCGCCTTCGATGCGGTGCGGCCGGGACTGGCGGTCTATGGTATCGACCCACTCGGCGTTGCCGGTTCGAACTACGGACTGCTCCCTGTTATGCGCTGGACCAGCACCGTCCGCAGCCTGCGGACGCTGGCAGCCGGTGATTCGACGGGGTATGGTCGCCGTTTCATCGCAGACGCATCGTGTCGCGTCGCGCTGGTGCCAATTGGCTACGCCGATGGCTATCCGCGCCGACTCTCGGGCGTCGGTGAGGTCTTGATTCGTGGCCAGCGCTGCAGCGTTGCGGCGACCGTATCGATGGACCAACTTGCCGTCGTGCTGCCTGCGGATCTTGACGTGAAGGAAGGCGATGAGGTGGTGCTGCTCGGTGTCGACGGCGACGATGTCGTCTCGGCCGAAGAGCTTGCACACCAGGTTGGCACGGTGCCGTACGAGATCATCTGCGGTGTGCGGGCCACGCTCGAGCGCGGCGACCGCGAGGTGTTGCCGTGAAGTTCGTGGTCGACCCGCGGCTGGCCCGTGCGCTGGTTCCGCTCCAGGCCGCCTTCGCGGGCGACGGCGACCTCTGGCTCGTTGGCGGTGCCGTACGCGATGTGCTGCTCGATCGTCCACTGGCCGATTGGGATCTTGTTACGACAGGCGATGCCGAGCAGACGGCGCGAACGTACGCAAAGGCAATCGGTGCTCCCGTTTTTCCGCTGTCCGAGCGGCATGGCGCCTGGCGCGTGGTGGGTGAAGACCACGAAGTCGATATCACCGGCGCTCCAGATGGCATCACGGCTGACCTGCTGCGGCGCGATCTGACTATTAATGCGATCGCCGTGCGCGTCGTTGATTGCGAAACGGTTGCTGTCCCAGGAGCACTAGACGATCTTGAGCAGCGGGTGCTACGCGTGGTGTCAGAGTCGTCTTTTCGCGACGATCCCTTGCGCCTATTGCGCCTCGTCAGGCTGTCCATTGAGCTCGACCTTGCCGTGGCACCCGAGACGGCTGCGCTCGCTCGACAAGATGCGACACACGCCTCTGAGGCGGCGGGCGAGCGGCAACGAGCAGAGCTCGAACGCATTCTTCTATCGCGCGATCCCGTCGACGGTCTCCGGTTCCTTGATCACCTGGGGCTCCTCGGTGTGGTACTGCCGGAGGTCAAGGCGCTGGCTACTGTCGAGCAGAATCGCTTCCACCATCTTGATGTGCTTGACCATACGCTTCAGGTACTCGACGCGGCGAACGATCTGATCGAGCAACCCGAGTTCGCCTTCGGTGCGGCAGCACCAGCCGTGGCAGCGGTGCTCTCGGAGCCGCTCGATGCCGACTGTGATGTGGCGCTCGCGGTGCGCTGGGGTGCGTTGCTGCACGACATTGCCAAGCCCTTGACCCGCACAGAGTTCGAGAACGACCACATTGGCTTTCCTGGGCACGCGCAGCAGGGCGCCGACCTGGCTCGGGCGATTCTGGAACGCCTGCGCTACAGCTCGGCTATGCAGCAGTGTGTGGCACTGCTAGTGCGCGAGCACCTCCGGCTCGGCTTTCTGGTTGCTGGTGGCGAGCTCGATGCGCGTGCCGTGCATCGCTATCGCGTTGCGACCGAACCGTGGGCAATCGCGAGCGTGGTCGTGTCACTGGCCGACCGCTGGTCGACGCGCGGAACCCGCGCCCGTCAGCGCTGGATTCGCCGCCACGAGCAGCTTGCGATTGAGATGGTGCAGGCACTAGTCGTGACTGTTCCGGCGCCGCTGATCCGCGGCGATACGCTGGCTACGGCACTCGGCTGCGAGCCAGGGCCGATGATCGGTGTGTTGCTCGCGCAGATCGCCGAGGAGCAGGCCGCCGGCACGCTCACGAACGAGTCTGAGGCGATTGCGTTCGCGCGGGCGCAACCGCCTGCGCCAGCGACGTAGCGTGCGCGTTACCGTTCCCGCTGTGACTGTCGACGTTCGAGAATCCCTGCCCACTGAGGTCGCCGACCTCGCGCAGAACGGTGCGCTGATGGTCGACGTGCGCGAGCAACAGGAGTGGGACGCGGGACGCATTGCTGGTGCTCTGCACCTACCGCTGAGCGAGCTCCCGAACCGCTGGAAGGAGCTCCCCGACGCCGACTGCACGGTCTTCATCTGTCGCTCTGGCGGACGTTCGCAGGCGGCTGCGGATGCCTTCGCGGCGTCTGGTCGCAACGGCTGCGTAAACCTCGTCGGTGGCGTCCAAGGCTGGGTTCAGGCCAGTCTGCCGTTCGACGGCAGCGTCGCCTGAGGCGTATAGGAAGCCGCACCACCGTCAAAACTACGCCGCGACGGTAGACTTACGTCTGCTGATCCAGCACTACGCCATGCCGCTCGTCGTGGAACCAGCTACAGGACCGCCACCCGGATGCCCACCGCCCGCACCCGCCTCGCCCGTCGCATCGTTCCGTTTGTCCTCGTCGTGGTCGCGATTGTTCTCGTTACCTTCTCGATTCGTACGCAGGCGCAGGTCGATTCGCTGCAGTCGCAGGCCTCAGATCAGACGGTCGTGATCCAAGAGTTTTCTGAGCGTGCGACGCAGCCGGTTCGCGATCTGATTGGCTGGTTTGGTGATGTCCAGACCGCTCGGCAGGAGCGCGATCAGTTGGCACAGGAGAATGCGGTGCTGCGCTCAGATCTCGCCAAGGCCGAGGTCAATCAGCAGGATGGCGAAGAGCTCCGCGGGCTGCTCAACTATATCCGTTCGCCTGCTTTTCCCCAGACCAAGAATTATCAGCCGCGGGCGGCACGCGTTGTCGCTCGCTCGCCATCACTGATCTCAAGCACCGTCGTCGTGGATGCAGGCGATGCCGTGGGTGTCAAGATCGGCGACCCGGTGCTCGTAGGAGTGGCTCAATCAGCCGATATTGGCGGTGCCGCGCTGATTGGCCGCGTCGAGCAGACGACGCCCCAGACCGCGACCATCGCACTGCTGTCGAATGCCAATGTGGCGGTTGGCGCAACCGTCTCTGGGCGTCGCGGTGCGGACGGCATTTTGCAGCCGAGCGCCGCCGACCCAGCGGTACTCGTACTCGGCTTCGTGCGGGGTTCCAGCGTCGTCAGACCCGGGGACCGCGTGATCACCAGTGGCTTCTTAGATCCCTCTGGTCGGCTTGGCTCCGCCTACCCCCGGGGTCTTCCGATTGGTGTGGTTAGCGAGGCACGGCAGAGCGATGCCAACACCTATAAGAGCGTGCTGGTCGTGCCCTGGGTCGATCTGGGTTCGTTTGCGAACGTCGTCATCCTGACGGGTGCAGGTGGTGGCTCGTGAACACACCGGACAACACGTTCGACGTCGCTGACGGCGAGGTTTCGGACGACTACGGTTACGAGGCGGATGACCAACGGACACCCGGATGGATCTCGGGCGTCGCGCTTCCTCTGGTGAGCCTCATGCTGGCAATCTATCTCCAGATCGCGTTGGCGATTGACGCGCGGGTGCTCGGTGCGGTCCCAAACTTCACACTCGTCGTGGTCGTCGCGTTTGCGCTGCGCTACGGCCCTGCTTGGGGTGCAGTGGTCGGGTTTATCTCCGGACTTTTACTTGACATCGCATTGCAGGCGCCGCTCGGCATGTCGGCCTTGGTTCTGACGCCGATTGGTTGGGGCGTTGGTGTCTTTGCCCAGCGCCGTCGGCGCGTGTCGCTGGCGATGGCAGTGACGATGCTTCTGATCTCCGCAATCGTCTGCAGCGCCGTCGACATCTTCCTGACCACCGTCATTACGGGTGATTCGATTGCCTGGAGCACGATCGCGATCGCCGGTACAGCCGGCGCACTGCTGACGCTGCTCGCCGGAATCATCCTGCTGCCCTGCCTGCGACGACTGATGGGCGTACCGCTCGGAGGCAACGTATGAGCACGCCATCGGTCGACGAGCCGACCATCGCCTTGCCGCCGCCGGAGCAACCGCTGGCCACAGCCGAGGCCTTCGATCGTGACCGTATCGCGCGGCGCGTTGCGATCCTCAGTGGCGTGGCGATCGCAGTGGTGGCGATCCTGATCCTACGGCTTTGGTCCCTGCAGGTCTTGGATGTGCAGTCTTATCGAGCGCAGGCGATTTCGAATGGTCTGCGCAGCATCGATGTGCCGGCAGCGCGTGGGCAGATTCTCGATGTTCAAGGCAAGGTACTGGTTGGAAGTCGACCATCCAACTCGGTGGCAATTGATCCTTCGCGCTTCCCCGACCTGCTCACGCTTTGTGGTCGTGATGTCGCGGGACCTGTCGATGGCCGCTCGGCAAACGATCGTGCCCTCGGGATCTCGGCTGCGTTGATTGAGGCAGCCAGATTCTCCCCACGGCGACGGCAGGCGCGGATCGCCGCTATTCAGATCGTGATTGATGGCAGCCAACAGGTTCGAGCTTGGGTCGGTTGCACGAAGAAGTATCCACAGCTCGCAGAGTTGGCGCGCGTCTCCGGCATCACAGTGGCGGCGATGGAAGATTCGATCCACACGGCTGCTGTGCGGGCTCCGTTTGACTCGATCGTCTTGGCCAAAGACGTTGATCGCGATGTGCTGTTCTACCTCAAGGAGCGGGCGGCGCAGTACCCAGGCGTCCGGATCGTCGAGGGTACAGCGCGCGCCTATCGTACGTCGCGCGGCACCCGGGGGACGACCTACCCGTTGGCCCCACATCTTTGGGGAGAGCTCGCTGAGATCTCGGCAGAGCAGTTGGAGGATCAGGTTACCTATCGCAACGCACAACCCGGCGATCTGGTTGGCCAGCGCGGAGTGGAGCGCTACTTCGATCGCTACCTACGCGGCACGAATGGCGCCTTACAGCGGCGCGTCAATGCCTTCGGCGATCCGATCGGTGCGATCGTGCGTTCACAAGCCGCAAAACCCGGCGACAACATTCGCCTGACGATCGATAGCGGCATTCAATCGGCAGCCCAGGCGGCGCTGCGAGAGGCAATCGCGTACGCAAAGAAGCATGGGCATCCCGCGGCAGAGGGCGGTGCGATCATCGCGATGGATCCGCGCACCGGCGCCATCCGCGCGATGGCTTCGAACCCGGGGTTTGATCCGGCCGCTCTGGCCGGACCAGAGGGGCAGAGATACTGGAACATCTTAGCGAGCGATACCAAGCGCTCACCCCTGCTCGATCGCGCAATGACGGGTCTGTATCCGGCGGGCTCGACGTTTAAGCCCGTGACGGCGATTGCCGCCGTTGAGGCGCGCGTGGTGAAGCCTGACAGCATCATCCAGTGCACGCCGTCGACCACGATCGACGGACAGACGTACCGCAACTTCGAGTCGGGTGTCAACGAGCCGATGAACCTCGTGCAGGCGATGACGGCGTCGTGCGATACGTACTTCTACGAGCTCGGCAAGCGCCTCTACGACGCCACGCCGAGAGGCGGAGATTTCGAGCCGCAGCCCCTGTGGGCGCGACGGCTTGGTTTCGGCGCTCAGACGGAGATAGATATTGGCGGTGATGCCGCGGGCAACGTGCCCGACTCGACCTACAAGGAGTGGCGTTTCGGCGACGACCGAGTGCATAACCGCTGGACCTCTGGCGATGCCATTCTGCAGGCAATTGGTCAGGGCGACCTCGAGGTGACGCCACTCCAGATTGCTCGCCTCTATGCCTTGATCGCCAACGGTGGCACGCTCGTTCAGCCACACGTGGGCGCTGCTGTGTACGGGCAAGATGGGACGATGAGGGAGAGACTCTCTTCTGGCTCGGGTCAGAAGGTCCCGATCGATCCCTACGTCTTGGCAACGATCCGCACGGCGCTGGAGGGTGTCACGCAGAATCCCGACGGCACGGCCTACTCGGCGTTCAAGGGATTCCCAATCCTGGTCGCCGGTAAGACAGGTACGGCCGAGAAGCTTGGCAAGCGCGACTTTGCCTGGTTTGCTGGCTACGCGCCTGCCAATAATCCAACGCTCGTTGTGGTCTGCGTGATCGAGCAGGGCGGCTTTGGTGGCGTGACGGCTGCGCCAGCAGTGCGGCAGGTGTTGGCACGGGCCTTCGGCGTAGAAGAGGCCACGATTGGGCAGATCTCGAGCGCCGAGGAGGCCGGCGTCTACTTTGGCCCCGCCTTGGGCGCGGATCCGGCTGAGGAAGTGCAGTCGCAAAACTCGACATCGAGTGTGGCACCGACGACCACCACCGAGAGGTCGACGGGATGACCATCTCCATGCTGCTCCGCCGGGTCGACTGGGTTCTAATTGCTGCCGTCCTTTTGCTGCTCGCGATCGGAGAGCGTGCCGTCAAAGCCGCGACCGTCAACGATCTACTCGGCAACCCAGGTTTCTTCGATCGTCGACACCTCATCTACATCGTTGTAGGCCTCGGCTTTGCCGCCGTCGCGATGCTGATTGACCCACGCATCTATCGCCGACTGTTCTGGTTTATCTACGGCTCCGCAATCACCTTGCTGATTATCGTCCTCGGCTTCTCGGCGGCGCGTGGCTCGCAGCGTTGGATTCCTCTTCCGTTCTTCACCTTGCAGCCGTCGGAACTTGGCAAGGTGATGATGATCGTCTGTCTAGCGATTATCATCGCGGACTGCATACGGCGTGACATCCGCGGTTGGAACATGGCGATGCGGGCGGCGCTCTTGATGCTGCCGCCGTTCGCACTGGTCTTTGTGCAGCCCGACCTCGGCACCTCGATCGTCTACATCGCGATCACGTTGACGGTGCTCGTCGTGGCTGGCCTGCCGGGTCGCAGCGTGGCCGTGATCGGCGGTGCTACCGTCGCACTCGTCGTACTCGTGCTTGCGATCATGCCCTCAATCGGGCTTCCGCTGCTCCGTCCTTACCAGGCAGAGCGCATCACGGCCTTCCTCGATCCGCAGGGTGGAAGCCCCGCGGCTTACCAGGCGCAACAGTCGAAGATCGCGATTGGCTCGGGTGGTTTGGCTGGGCGTGGCCAGGGCATTAGTCAGACTGCCGGTAGTTTCTTGCCCGAGCATCACACGGACTTTGTGTTCGCCGTGGTGGGAGAAAACCGCGGCTTCGTCGGCTCGGCGATCGTGCTGCTGCTCTACCTCTTGGTTTTTTGGCGCGTCGGACGGATGATTCCACGGGCGCGGAATCTTGAGGAGTCATTGATTGCGGCCGGAGTGTTTGGGCTGCTGCTGACGCAGGTCGGCATCAACATCGGGATGAATCTGGGGATCGCTCCCACCACAGGTATTCCATTGCCGTTTATGACCTACGGCGGATCGAACACGATCACGAACCTCACTGCGGTGGGGCTAGCGCTTGCCGTGGGCGCACGGATCGCACGGGAGCAGGTGGCGGCACCAGGCTGGCAGAAACGACCCCGACGGCGTCTTGTCGATCCGCTTGAGGTACCGACCGACGCTGTCTGACCGGCTGTTTGGGGCACCTCGCTAGACTCATGGGGTGACGCAACTCATTCTCCAGCAGCAGATCGAGCTCCAGCAGCAGATCGAGCGTCTGCTTACGGTTGTCGAGAAGCCGTCCCGCTATATCGGCGGCGAAACGAACGAGACCGTCAAGCCGGATGCGACGGTGCGGGTTGCCCTGTCCTACCCCGATGCCTACGAAATTGGGATCTCGAATCAGGCGTTGCAGATCCTCTACGGCCTGATCAATGACCGCACGGAGGCAGCGGCCGAGCGCGTCTACTGCCCGTGGCCGGACATGGCCGATGCGATGCGTCTTCAGCAGGTACCGCTGTTTACGCTCGAGACGTGGCGTCCCGTGCGCGATGTCGACCTGTTTGGCATCACGCTGCAGGCCGAGCTGACGTACTCGAACGTACTCGAACTGATCGACCTTGCTGGGATCCCAATCCGCTCGGAGGACCGCACCGATCGCGATCCAATCGTGCTTGCTGGCGGTCCGAGTGCATCGAATCCGATGCCACTCGCACATTTTATTGACGCCTTCTTTATGGGCGAGGCCGAAGAAGGCCTCTCGTCGATCATCGAGATTCTGGATACGGTCAAGGGTCGTGAGGAGCGCCTCGATCGACTCGCAGAATTGCCGTTTCTCTACATCCCGGCGCGCGGCGAGCGTCCCGTCGAGCGGGCGGTGTTCGCAAATTTCTCGATCGACACGGCGCCGACCAAGCCGGTGGTGCCGTATGCCAGCGCGATCTTCTCGCGGGCATCGGTCGAGGTCATGCGTGGCTGTACGCGCGGCTGTCGTTTTTGTCATGCCGGAACGTGGTATCGACCCGTTCGCGAACGGCCGGTCGAAGATGTCGTCAAGGCGGGACTCGAACAGCTCAATTGCACGGGTTACGACGAACTCTCGCTGACGTCGCTCGCAACGAGTGACTGGTCGGGCGTGGCACGTGCTGTGACCGAGATCAAGGCGGCCAAGCCGGAGCTTCACCTCTCGCTTCCGTCCAACCGGGTCGATACAGGCCCCGTCGCATTGGCTGTTGCAGCCAACTCGAGGCAGCGTTCGATCACGCTCGCGCCGGAGGCTGCCACGCAACGGATGCGCGACATTATTTGTAAGACGATTACCGATGAGATGATCGAAAAGGCGATCAAGTCCGCGTTCGCGGCGGGCTATACGAGCCTCAAGTTGTACTTCATGATCGGGCTGCCGATGGAGACCTTCGCAGAGGTTCAAGGCATCGTCGATCTCGGGTTCAAGGCGCGCGAGATCGGTCGCCGCCAGTTCGGAGAGGGCGGCAAGTTTACTGTGCACGTCTCCGCCTCGAACTTTGTACCGAAGCCGCATACGCCGTTCCAATGGGACGGCATGGCAGCGCCCGAACAGTTGCGCGTCAAGCAGGAATACCTGCGGCGCACGCTCAAGGGTCGCCAACTGAAGTTGTCCCTACACGATGTCCGCACCAGCATGCTCGAAGGTGCGATCGGTCGGGGAGATGCAATCACGGGGGACGTGCTCGAGGCCGCGTGGCGTGCAGGTGCACGCTTCGACGCCTGGACGGAGCACCACCGCGAGGACGCGTGGCAGGCGGCGTTTACCGCTGCTGGACGCGACCTTGAGGTGGAGGCGACGCGAGAGCGCGACCCTCTCGACCCGCTGCCGTGGGATCACGTGCGCAGCGGTGTGACCAAGGAGTTCCTGCTGGATGAGTGGTGGCAGAGTCGCGCCGAACGGCCGACCGGGGATTGTCGATGGGATGGCTGCAGCGATTGCGGCGCCTGTGTCGGCCCCGTTCGGAACCGGTTGGTGGAGGCCTAATGCCATACATCCCGCAGCTCATGCCGTGAGGATCGAGTTTCGCCTCGCCATCCGGGACCGTGCGCGGTACCTCAGCCATCTCGAGATGGTTGACCTTTTGCTGGCCGCGTTGCGGCGAGCGGGGTATCAGGTAGCGCTCTCGCACGGCATGCGACCCCGACCCGTCATTAGCCTCGCGCTCGCGCGCGGCGTTGGCGTCGCGTCGGAGGATGAGCACTGCACGGTCGAACTCGTGGGTGACAGCCACGACCTCGACGACCTCGTTGTCCGACTCGCCGCGACCTGTCCGCGTGGAGTCGTCCCGCTCGAAGCCTGTCTCGCCGGTCCTAAGACCGCCGTCACGGGTGCGACCTACCGCATCGTGTTCGATGCGCCGGGCGAAACACTCGCCCAGGCCGTTGCCGCCTATCGTGCGGCCTCGGAATTACTGATACCGCGGCGCAGCCCGAAACAGCACCGCGATGTTGATGTTCGCCGCTACGCACCCGAGCCCCAGCTCGATGGCGACGCGGTGATTGTTCAGATTGCCATCTACGACGATGGCTCGGCCAAACCCAGCGAGGTTGTGCGCGCGCTTGCGAGCTGCGCGCCCGACGAACTCGCTGTGGCTGGCATCACCCGACTAGCGGTCCACACCGCGCCGAAACCGGTGCGTGTGGGGACCACGGAGACCACATGAAGAAGATCTTAATTTCTGCCGATGCCTACGAGACAAAGGCAGCCCTGATCGAAGATGACCGTGTCGTCGAGACGTATATCGAGCGCGAAGAGCGCCGATCCCTGCTCGGCAACATCTACCTCGCCAAGGTCGACACCGTGCTGCCTGGTATGGAGGCCGCCTTCGTCGATGCTGGCATGGACAAGAATGCGTTCCTGCACGTCGCCGAAATTCGTATCGATGGCCTCGATCAGCGTGCACGCCGGTCGAAGCGCATCCAAGACCTTGTCAAGGGTGGCCAATCGCTGCTCGTGCAGGTCACGAAGGACCCCATGAAGGCCAAGGGGGCTCGCGTCACGATGGACGTGTCGTTGGCGGGGCGCTTCCTTGTCTATGTACCGGACGGCGTGGGCGGCGGAGTCTCTAAGCGCCTCCCCGACGGCGAACGGGATCGCCTGCGCGATCTCGTCAAGCAGCTGACACCGCGCCTCGGTGGCGGTCTGATCGTGCGCACGGCTGCGCGTGGTGCAGAACTCGTCGAGTTGGAGCGCGACCTTGCGTTGCTCGAAGATCAATGGGAGGGCGTGATCGATCGCTGCAAGACCGCGGTGGCCCCGTCGATAATTCATGCTGAAGTTGATATTGCGTTGAGCCTCGTGCGTGACGATTTTCGTCAGGATGTGGACGAGTTGATCGTCGACGATGAGGCGACCTACAATCGCATCGTTTCGTACGTGCAGGAGCGCAGCCCCGAGCTCGTCACGCGCGTTCATCGCCACGCTGCTCAGACGGAGTTGTTGCGGCGCTACGGCGTCGACGAGGCGATCGAGAGCACGCTCAAGCGCCGCGTCGATCTCCCTTCGGGCGGCTACCTCTTGTTCGATTATGCAGAGGCCTTCACGATCGTCGACGTTAACACCGGTCGTTTTGTGGGCAAGGGACGGCTCGAAGATACGATCGTGCATAACAACCTCGAGGCGGCCCGCGAGGTCGTTCGCCAGCTACGGCTGCGCGATCTTGGCGGCATCATCGTGATCGACTTCGTCGACATGGAGTCGAAGACGAATCGTGATGCCGTGATCGCGGCGCTCAAGGAAGAGCTCGCCAAGGATCGTTCGAAGGTCTACCTCGTCTCGATCAGCCCACTGGGTCTTGTCGAGATGACGCGTCAGAACGTGACTGACGGCGTGCGCGAGATCATGACGAGCGAGTGCACCACGTGTGCGGGTGAGGGTCGCGTCCTCAGCGACGAGACGCTTGCTCTCGACAATCTGCGCATGATGCGCCGCCATGCGGTGCAGTCTGCCTCTGAGGCCTTCCTGATCGAGGTTGACCCCGCTGTGGCTGCTCGCATGATTGGTCCCGGCGGTACGCGTCTTGAGGAGCTCGAGAAGGCGACGGGTAAACACTTCTCGATTGTTGCCACCGATGGCGTGCCGCGCGAGCGCTGCTCGTTCCTGAAGGAGGGCACGGAAAGCGAGGTCCTTGAAGATGCGATTCCAGTCGAGGCCGGGCAGGAGCTGGAGGTGTCCCTCTCGGAGCCGCATATGTACCAGGCTGCCGATGCGGTTGCGGTGCTCGAGGGTGGCTATCGCGTCGTCGTTGCAGGAGCCGGGCCGTATCTCGGTGAGACGCAGCGCATCAAAATCGAACGGATTGGTCGACTCGAGGCGCATGCGGTACTGCTCGATGCGAAGCCGATCACCGAAGAGGAGATGATCAAGATGGTCGATCCCCGCAGCGACGTGCATGAGCCGCCACGTCTCGTGGGCGAGCGGATCGACCTTGAGGGCAAGAAGCGCAAGGGCAAGCGGAGCCGAACGCCGTCGGCCACGATCGACACACCAACCGGCGACATGACGGCATCCGTCGGCGAAGAGACAGAGCCACTCGATCTGCCGGAGGAGCCCGAAGGTGTGCTCGTCGAGGGCGAGGAGTCGGAGGCCACGCAAAAGCGTCGTCGCAGCCGTAGTACGGCAGCGTCCGACACGGCGAGCGACGGTGACGACGAAAACGACGAAGACGAAGACGACGAAGACGACGAGGACGGAGAGGAGACAACCGCTGACGGTGGCGCTCCGAAGAAGCGTCGTCGTCGTGGTCGTCGTGGCGGCCGCGGTCGTTCCACGGGCGGATCCGGTGCAGCGAACGCACCTGGTGACGCGCTGGTAGTCGATGGCGAAGAGCCAAACCCACGTGCTGCTCAGCCCGTCCGAGAGGGCGCAACTGAGGGTGCAGATGGCGATGGCCCTGTCCGGCCCAAGCGACGTCGCAGCCGCGGTGGCCGCGGTCGTTCGCGGAGTGGTGCAGGTGCAGCCGGTGGCAACGGTGAAGGCGGTGGGCAGGAGTCGCGTGGTCAGAACTCGCGCCCGAAACCGTCTCCAGCATTCAAAACAGAGGTACCCGCAGCAGTCAAGCCGGCTGCCGCTGCCAAGCCAAAGCGCGGTCTTTTGGGCCGTATTCTTGGCAAGGACTGACCGTAAAATGCAGGGAGGCGGAGCCTTGCGCTTCGCTTCTCTGCTACGTTCCCGCCCGTTGTCGCCGGTGGCGACCTG
>SHUX01000097.1 GCA_009694475.1 Thermoleophilia bacterium | reverse complement strand
CCCAGCCAGGGCGGCCTAGCCTACACAGCATCCAAGCACGGCGTTGTCGGGCTCATGCGTTCGTACGCAAACATCTTGGCACCCCATTCAATTCGAGTGAATTCCGTTCACCCCACCGGCGTAGCCACGCGAATGATCACCGACGCAGCCATCGCAGAGTTCGTTGCCCAAGACCCGGTCCTGTCGCGAGAGAACGCGAACCCCAACGCGCTGCCGATGCCGGTTATTGATGCCATGGATGTGGCAAACGCAGTCGCATGGCTGGCTTCGGATGAAGCCCGCGCAATTACCGGCGTAACGCTCCCCGTCGATGCTGGCTTCCTCGTGAACCGCTAATCAGTTGATGGAAAGCAACTCTGCAGCGTTGTCATGAAGAACGCGACCCAAGACCCCACTTTTCAGCGGCAAGCTGCTCCACCGCTCGACGAGCTCAGCAACGGGCGAGTACGGATACGCGCTCGCGAACAGCACGCGCTCCACCAAGTAGGTGTTCATCGCAGCCACAATGTCGGCCTCGCCAGGCAACCCCGGGAAGTACACGTCCGGCATCAGCCAGATGTTGGATCGTCGGTAACAAACACCAAGCATGACTTGTGTGAAAGGCCATCCCGCATGCATGCAAACGATCCGAAGATCAGGGAAGGCCGCGGCGACAGATTCCAGGGCAAGCGGATCCGACCACGAAAGATCAGGCCCAACTTCGCCGCCGCACATCACGTAGACCGGCAGCCCAGAGCGACTACACGCATCAAACACCGCGTGATTCTCCGCATCGTCGAGACGGCGTGGCTCATCCAGCAGCGCGGGCTCAACAACCATGGCGCGTGCTCCAGCACTAACAAGCGTCGCGATCGTGCACTCGACATCACTATCGTCAGCGTCGAGAGCGGTGGCGGCAAGATAGAAATCGTCATTGCTAGTCGCTGCAATTGCCGATTCATTCGGCATGTACCCCCAGGCCGAATTCGGCACACGACCCGTTACCACCGCATGGCGAACTCCGGCTGCAACGCAGTCAGCCCGATAGGTCTCGAGCGAGCTATCCAACGGTGCATCGATTCCCCGACGCTGCCTGTTCGCGACAGTATCCGCAAGATCAGCCCAAGATCCCATCACGTCACTGCCGGGCAGCGGAGGGAGCGCACGCGCGTCAATTACGTCGATCACAAAAGACCTCTTGTTTCGTATCTATCCATCCCCACCAGCAATCTCCGGGAGACATCCTCATGACTGATCATGCCGACATCGTATTCATAAACGGACGGGTTCTCATCATGGACCAAGAAGACAGCGTCGACACAGCGCTTGCAATCAAGGATGGCAGCGTGTGCGCCCGCGGACGCGACGCAGAGGCACTCGCCGGAGCCGCGACCAGAGTGATCGACATGAACGGTGGCACCCTTCTCCCGGGGATTAACGACTCTCACTGCCACGCCGTGACCTGGGGCATGGCTTCTCCCCCACTCACACTTGATGTTTCGTACCCGGCGGTCTCCTCCATTGCGGATATCGTTGCCGTGGTTGAGGAGGCAGTCCGAAATGCCGAGCCGGGCGAGTGGATTGTGGGTGGAGGATGGGACCTTGGCTTTCTAGAGGAATGCCTTAGTGAGCCCGGACGACAGCCCACGCGTTGGGATCTCGACGCTATTTCACCCGACAATCCCGTGCTCTTGGGTGATTTCTCTTATCACACGGCTTGGGTCAATTCTGAAACCCTGCGCCTAGCTGATATCGGTGCCGCCGAAATCGCTCAGCATCCCTCGCTGATTCCCACGAACGATGCCGGTGAATCCACAGGCATCTTGTACGAAGGCGTCATGCATACCGTCAGTGAGATGCTTCCGAAGACCGATCATGCGACTCGCCGATTCGCTGCGGAGCTCGCTCTTCAGAAGCTCAATGCGCTCGGCATCACCAGCATTACTGAGCCCGCCTTGGGAATAGGAGACGCCACAGGCGGTATGGCACAGGAATCGCTTGACGTATACGAGGAGCTCAGAGCCGAGGGACTCTTGTCGTTGCGAGTCAGTGTGCTCCTCTTTCCGATTCCGATGGACAAGGGCTTCGATGACTTCAAGGCCAACCTTGATGCCACACCGAAATTTGAGATCATCGACCCTCGACTGCTCAACATCACTGGTGTGAAGATATTTGCCGACGGCATTCCGCCAAATAAGACCTCTTGGATGCACGAGCCTTACGTCACCGGTGGCACCGGCGCTCTGACCATCCCCGGCGACACCATTGAAGAGAAGGTCGAACAGCTGTTTGCGATGGTGGAATATGGGCATCGGCTTGGACACCAAGTCGGTATCCATGTAACCGGAGATCGCGGTATTGATGCGGTTGTCGATGCGTTCGCGGCTGCTGTCGACAGCGACGGGCGCACCGACAGTCGACACTACGTTATTCACGGAGACTTCATGACTCGGCACAGCCTGGACGTATGCCGTCGCTACAACTTTGGCGTCAACATGAATCCGACGATCAAGTGGACCATTGCGGATTTGGAAAAGGAATTTGTCGGGCCTGAACGGGCTGCGTATGAGTGGCCGTATCGTGATGCGCTGGACGCTGGCGTGATTGTTGCCAGCTCCTCCGATGCTCCAGTTACCGCTCCAGATTGGCGCCAAGGCGTCGCAACAATGATCACCCGCAAATCGAAGGCGACGGGCGAAGTCAGCGGGCCAGATCAAGCCATCACATTGTTCGAAGCTCTCCGAACATACACTGCAGCTGGTGCGTGGCAGGACTTTGCAGAGACGTGGAAGGGCACATTGGACGTCGGTATGGTCGCCGACCTCTGCCTCGTACGTCAGGATCTACTCAGCATCGATCCGGACGACATCCCAAGCGTGGATGTCGCACTCACGGTATTAGACGGGCGCGTGATCTTCGAGGCTTAGCATCGCCTATGTCACAGGTAATCGATGCATCTAAGTTGCCCAGAATACGGGGTTAGGTGCCTGCTGATCTGACCCCGTGTTCTGGGCAATTAGGTACTAATTGGAACACCTTGGTCTGGCTTGCGGACGGATGACTCAGCCTCAGCTAGACCAACACCAGTCGCGTGCAGAGGATGTATATTCATCAGCAGCGAAAGCCTTCTGGGCGGTTTTCGCGGGAGGTTTTATACCCCGCAACGCGTCTCGTAGTATCAATACGGTGAAAACTTGAAAACCGCAGCCCGGCAGCAGTGCCAGGGCCCCGGGTTCGAATCCCGGTCCCGCCGTACATAACGTGTCGTGGCTCCCTTGAGGTGGTCTTGAAAGTCGGCGCGGCCACCATTGCGGAGAGGCAGCCGCTCCTCGCCGACGCCGACGACGTTGCTGCTCAAGACGAGCACAGCTCGACTTGACACCCCTGATCACCAAACCACACCTGATCACGCGCAGCACACGTCGTCAAAGTCGGCGCCCCTGACAATCACGGAGCCACAGCCGCTCCTCGCCGACGCCGACGACGTTGCTGCTCAAGACGAGCACAGCTCGACTTGACACCCCTGATCACCAAACCACACCTGATCACGCGCAGCACACGTCGTCACAACCGCAGCCCGGCAGCAGTGCCAGGGCCCCGGGTTTGGAACCAGTGCTGCACACGATCCGGGTCCTCACGCCATCAGCATCGTCAAGGCCAGCTACGCCGGCCTTGAGCAGCATGGATCCAGACACCGCCGAGTGGTGGTATTGGCACACCATTGTCGTCGCGGCGGCTCTCGAATCCCGGTCCCGCCGTACGAGTAGTTCGCAAGATTATTCGCAGGGTTGTTTGCAGCGCCGCCCTCATGTGCCGGCGCTGCAAACGCTCCCGCATTAATCCTCCTTGTATACTTCGACACAAGTCATGAGTGAACCCGCCCCCCACATCCTCGATCTCGAAAAGCAGCGCGCTGAAGATGATCGGGTGCGAGCTGAACTCAACCAAGCGATCGATTCTGGGAAGATCAGCGGCGAAGATGCCGATCTGAAGAACGGGTGGTTCGCGCTCGGCTGGCAAGATGCTCGAATTGGACGCGTCAATCCGTGACATCACAACCTTCTGACGCTGCTCTCTTCAATAGCGTCATCTCACGCCTCGGCGCTGTTCTCGGTGGGACGAGTACTGATGGCGCAAACATCGTTCTGATTGGTGGTCAGGCCGTTTTGCTTTGGCAGGCTCGACTTCGCCCGTACCTCCACGAGCCCGTCACTGGCATAACGACGGATGATGTTGACCTTGCCACCAACAATCCGCTTGTGATGGAAGCGTGTGCCACCGCGCTTGAAGGCATCCTCGAGAAGCCCTCATTCGATCATCACACACCGAATCTCGGCACGATCACATTCACGACCGAGCATGGCACTACGCATCGGCTCGATATTCTCTCCACGCCCTTCGGCACGCGAATCGACACGATCAGACATCACGCGGTCCCACTTACGCACCCTAGTGGCGTCACGATGTTCGTGATTCGACCGGATGACATGTTGGAGGCGAGTATTGCGAAGCTTGCGGTCCTTCGCCCTGATGATCCGATGAGTGTCCGGCATGTACGCTCATCGATCGCAACAACACGCGCATTCTGCGAGTTCCTGCTCGATACAGACCCAGAGAATCTTCGTGTTGTGCATTCAGTGAATCGACATGTCGCTGAGATTGCAGAGTCTCTTCACGCGCGAAGCACCTATGAGAAGCACGGGCTCGACGCGCTTGATGCGTTGATGATCGAGCACCGACTGGTACCTGAGGCGACCCGGACAGAGTGGTATCCGCGCGTGTGTAAACGTGTTGAAAAAACACGCGGCGCTGAATGGTTGAGCCCATCTGATGATGACCCATCGCCAGACATCGACACTCCCTGATCGACTATTTGACCACGGGGGTCTGCCGCACGCTCGGGTGCCAGGTCGACTACCCAGCCCGTACGACAGGTGTTGACCTGCCACCCTGAAATACGGTCCACACACCAGCGACGAACCTTGGCTCGACTTGACACCCCTGATCACCAAACCACACCCGATCACGCGCAGCACACGTCGTCACAACCGCAGCCCGGCAGCAGTGCCAGGGCCCCGGGTTTGGAACCAGTGCTGCACGCGATCCGGGCCCTCAGCACGCCATTGACCTCACTACCCCACACCCCTAAAGTCATGCCATGCCCGCTGCTCGCAGACAACGCCTGACTGGGTCAAAGCCCAAGGCGACAGCGCCGCGAACGACCGATCCGGAGGCATTGGCGCTCGCCGAGAGTCTGCCGATCTCGGCGCGGAGGCTACGCAGCATCGTCCGTGATATCTCGTCGATCGGGTCGTGCGAGCTTGGCTTCCGTACGCCTGGCACTCCCGAGGACCGCGCAACGGCTGAGTACGTCGCTGCGTCGCTGAAGGATCTTGGCCTCGAAGACTGTGCCGTTGAGCGCATCCGCGTCGACGGTTGGCGCCTGCGTGCCGCGAGCGTTGCGCTGGTCGGTGGGCGGACATTTGAGGCCTCGGGGATGGGCGGCGTTCCTGGCACATCTGCGAAGGGCATCACCGCGCCGCTGATCGATGTCGGTCGTGGCGATCATCAGCGCCTGCGCAAACTCGATGTGACGGGCTGTATCGCGCTCGTCGACTGGGATTTGATGACGTACAACCCGCGCTTTACCGGCCTCGAGCTGGGCTTGCGTGGTGCGCGGGGTCTGATCGTCAGCTGCCCGGCCGGCGGGCCGTACTATCAGGCACCCAACGCGCTTGGCACCTTCCACTCCTCGTGGCACGATGGAGCGCCGCCGTTCGTGATGATCCGCAAAGAGGATGCGGCGCGGATCCGTACCTCGCTCGCAAAGGCGCCGCAGACCGTGACGCTGACACTCGACGCCACGCTCAAGCGCGACGCCACGGGCTTCAACTCGATCGGCTACCTCGGCAACGGCAACCCGAACCGCCCGATCGTGATTGGCGCGCACCACGACTGTTGGAATCGTGGCGCGTGGGACAACACCACCGGTGTCGCCGCGATGATCGTCCTCGCCGAGGCGCTGCAACGCGCCGGCATCGAGCCAAACCATCAACTCGCCTTCAGTTCGCGCACGGGTGAGGAGTACGGCATGGTCGGCTCCGACTTCGACTGGTGCGTTGGTGCGTGGGAGCAGATCGCGCGCACCCACCCAGACTGGGGAACCAAGGCACCATTCCAGCTCTGCCTCGAGGCCAGCGGGCATCCGCGCATGCGCACGATCATGCTGACCTCGCCCGAGCTCGCGCGTTGGTCGAGCGCCGCCTGTCGCACCGCAGAGGCCAAGGGCTGGTTGACGACGGGGTGGTACAGCAACCCGCCGTCGACGGGGACTGAGCAGTGGCCGTTCATGATTAGTGGCGTACCAGGCGTCTCCGTCTTCAACTGGGAAGACTGGTTCCGCAAGGCCGAGTACCACACGACGTTCGACACGATCTCGCGCCTCGACTTCGACCACCTCGAGCGCATGACGCGGTTCTACGCGTATCTGCTCTTGATGGCCGACCGAGACCCCGATGGCATCCTAAACCATGCTGACCGTGCACGCGATGTCGTGCGCGCAACGCGCAACTGTGGAGTGCCGACGACTGGCCTCGAGCAGGCGGCCGCCAAGCACGCCAAGCAGCGTGGTCGCTCCGCCTTTACACGCGTGGGCCGCGAGCTCTGCGCCGTCGATGCCGACGGCGACACGTGCTACCCGCACACGCAGACCGCCAAGGACCTCAAGAACCTGACGGCAGCACAGGCCGCACTGGCCGCGGATAAGCCGCGTCGTGCCGCGCAACTTCTGATCCGCGTCGGTGATAACGCTCCCGCTCCGTACATCGGTCGCGAGGTCTACGCGATCCATCATCAGCGCCGCATCGACAACATGCAGAGCCAGCATTGGATTGCCTCGAGCCACCTTGCTGCGAGCCCCGACCTGTGGGAAGAGATCGCAGCCTTGCGCGGCGACCCCGATGCCCGCAAGCCTGGCCCGTGGATCGAACGCTCGATCAC
>SHUX01000096.1 GCA_009694475.1 Thermoleophilia bacterium | reverse complement strand
ACGGCACCGAGCAGCAGGTCAGGCGTCGAGTGCCATGATCGCGCCGAGGATGATCTCGGCGGCGAGCGCGGCGTCGGCTGTGTCCGAGTCCTCGAGCGGCGTATGAGAGAGGCCGTCGAGGCAGGGCACGAAGACCATTGCGGTTGGCGTCGAATCGGCCACACACATCGTGTCGTGCGCAGCACCCGAAGGCATCACGATAAACGGCTCACCCGTCGCCTCGGCCTCGGCGCGGAGCGCCTCGACAATCGTGTCGCTCATCGGCGTCACGTCGAGACCCTGGCGCTCGACCCACTCGAAGCCGACACCACGCGCCTCGGCGCGCTCCTCGGCGTAGGCGACGATGCGGTCGCGCAACTCGAGGTGGCCGCCCGTCACCGAACGGGTGTCGAGCGAGACGCGAACGCCACCAGGTACGACGTTGATCAGGCTCGGAAACGACTCGATTTCGCCCGTGGTACCGACCGTCGTGTCGCCGATCTCGTTGGCGAGGCGCTCGACCTCGAGAATCGTCTCGGCGGCCGGGAGGGCAGCGTCGACGCGGAAGTTCATCGGCGTGGCGCCCGCATGGTCGGCGCGGCCGGCGAAGTGGAAGTCGCCATGGACGTAGCCGGCGATTGCGTGCACAACGCCGATGCGATTGCCCGTGTCCTGCAAAACCCGACCCTGCTCGATGTGCAATTCGATCCAACCGGTCAGACCCTCGAGCTCCTCGGCCGACTCGCGCCAGCGCTCGGGCTCGTAGCCGGCAGCCTTGGCGGCATCCCAGAAGGGCACGCCCTCAGGAGTCAGGAACTTCGTCTTCAATTCCTCCTCGGTGACGCGCTGGGCCATGATGCGCGATCCGAGCAGCATCTGGCCGAAGCCGGAGCCCTCCTCCTCGAGGAACGAGATCAGACGCAGCGGGATCTGTTGGTCCGACTCCTGCGCCAGGCGGCAGACTTCGAGGGCAGTGACAACGCCAAGCGTGCCGTCGTACTTGCCGCCATTGCGATTCGAGTCGCAATGCGAGCCGACACCGAAGGCGGGTGCGCCCTTGGGAACATTCGAGGCGATCAGCGTACCGACTGGGTCGCGCCAGACGCTAAAGCCGATCTGCTCTAACTCGCGCGTGAAGTACTGCAGCGTGTTCTCGTACTGCGGGGTGTAGGCGTAGCGGCGAATCGCCTGATCACTCTCGGTAAAGTCGGGCCCCGCCAGCGTCTCGATGTCGTTCTCGATGCGCTGCGTCGAGCGTTCGCGGTCGATTGTGACGGACTTGGTCATCGGGGCTCCTTTCAGACGTCGACGTCGCCGAAGGCACCGGCCTTGGCGAGCGCATCGATCTCGGTATCGTCCATGCCCGCCAACTGCTGCAACACGAGCCGTGTATGCTCGCCGCGCTTCGGAGCAGGGTTGAGTTTCTCGGCGGCTCCCGGCATGCGCAGCGGTGAACGCACTTGGCGCACGGTGCCCAGTACGGGATGTTCCGTCTCGGCGATCAGATCGCGGGCGATCGTCTGGGGATCGGCAACGGCCTGGGCGACCGAGTAGATCGGGCCGCTCGGGACATCGGCGGCAGCCAGGATCGGCAGCCAGTGGTCCGTCGCCTGCGTGGTGAGGACGTGCTCGAGTTCTGCCGTGCACGCATCGCGATTCTCGAGGCGTGAAGCCATCGTGGCGAAGCGTTCGTCCGCGAGCATCCACTCGACACCAATCGCACCCGCCAACTTCTCAAAGAACTTCTGCTTCGGGCAGGCAATCACGACCCAGCCATCCGAGGTAGGGAAGTTGCCGAACGGCACCACGGAGGGGTGGGCCGAGTTGCGCGTTCGAATCGGCTCCCAGCCGCGCGACAGATGCCACGTCGAGACGTACATGTCGAGGTTGAGTGCAGTCTCGAACAGCGACACGTCGACATCGCAGCCCTCACCGTCCCGGCGTGCGCGCCAGAGTGCGCACATCAGTGCCAACGCGGCTGCGTAGCCCGTCGACATATCGACGAGCGACAGACCGCTCTTTGTTGGCGGGCCGTCGGGGTCGCCCGTCAGACTCATCCAACCAGCCATGCCTTGGGCGATGTAGTCGTAGCCGCCCTCAGCCGCACGCGGACCCGTCATGCCAAAGCCACTCAACGAGCAGCAGACCAGCGCGGGGTTGAGGTGCTTGAGGTCGTCGTAGAGGATCTTCAGTTTGCCCGGACCGTCGCCACGCAGATTCGAGAAGACGGCATCGGCACTCGGCACGAGGCGCTCGAAGGTGGCGCGACCCTCAGGCGAACGCAGATCGATCGAAATCGACTCCTTGTTATGGCAGAAGGTCTCGAAAAACAGCGAGTCCTCGCCCTCCTGAAACGGGGGTACGTAGCGACCAATATCGCCCTTGCTACCCGGATCTTCGAGCTTGATGATGCGTGCACCCAGGTCGGCTAAGTGGACCGTTCCCCACGGACCAGCACCGTACTGCTCGATCGCGAGGATCGTGACGTCTTCGAGTGGTCTGCGCATACGAGAGAGGCTAGTCGGAGTGAGGGCGGGAAGGGGGCATGAAAAAGGGGGCGGCAACCGAAGTCGCCGCCCCCCTCCCGTTACCAACCTAGCGGCGAGCCGCGACCTTCTTGCCCGTATGGGGCGAGACGGCCATACGGTGCGGCAACTTGACGAGCGAGAGCAGCTCGCCCTGGAAGTTGCGGCCACGCTTCTTCTGCAGCTGCGCACGCAGCTTCTTCGTCTTGACGAGGTCGACCTCGAAGGTCTTCGGATCGACGACGACACCGTAGGCCTCGCGCGCCAACTCGACTGTCGTGAAGTCGTCGAGAATGTCCTCGCGGACCAACTTTGGATCGCGCTTAAGGGGGTTGCCGTAGCCACCACCGTTCGGCTCGATCAGCTGGATTGCGTCGCCAGCCTCGCACATCAGGCCGGTCACCTTCGCCGGGATCTCCTCGTAGCCACCGCCCGCCTTGTGGTGGCGGACCATCGCCGGCAGGCCGTCATAGCCGCCGAAGATGCCGCGCGGGGGATCGGTATGGCGATCGCCCTCACAGGAGTACGCGCCCGGCTCGAGGAACCGGTTTGTGCGGACGATGCCGACACCACCACGCCACTGACCCGGCGCTGCCGGCTCGTCACGCAGCTCGTAGCGCTCCGTCCGCATCGGGAAGCGCATGTCGAGCTCCTCGATCGGGTTGTTACGCGTGTTTGCCATCAGGCAGTCGACCGAGTCCATGCCATCGCGGCCCTTGCGTCCACCGTACGAACCCTCATTGACCTCGAGATAGAGCCAGTACTCGCCCTTCTCGGGGATGAAGCCCGCGTACGAGCAGAAGTGGATCGCGGCCGAGTTACCTGCCGTGACCAGATCCGGCACAACCTTTGACAGTGCGACGATCGTGTTGTCCACGACACGCTGGCACTGGTTGAAGCGCGAGAAGCAGGCGCGGGGGAAGTTCGGATTAAAGATCGACCCCTTCGGTGCAATCACGTCGACGCAGCGGAAGATGCCGTCGTTCTGTGGCACTGGTTCGTCGAGACGATCCTGATCGAGCAGAATCGTACGAATCGCGAAGTACGCCGCAACCAGCAGCGACCCCTCGAATGGCACGTTGTAGCCCGTCGGAACCTCGGCGTTCGAGCCGGTCAGATCGACCGTCACATGATCGCCCTTGACGATGATCTTCGTCTCCACCCGCAGCCGCACATCGCGGTTGCGGCCGTCGTCGTCGAGCCACGCCGTCGGTGCGATGTACTCACCGTCAGGCAGCTTCTTGATCTCGGCGCGCAGGCGCTTCTCCGAGTAGTCCATCCAGTCGTACGCAGCCGACATGCAGGTGTCGGAACCGTACTTCTCGAGCAGACGGTAGAAACGATCGCGACCGAGGATACAGGCGGCCTTCATGGCCTCCATGTCGCCGCGATTCATCGTCTCGGTGCGGACGTTGTCGAAGACCATCCGATCGAGGTCCTCGTTCAGCACGCCACCCTCGTACCACTTGAGACCGTTGTAGATCTTCGACTCGGCATACATGTCGAAGGCATCCGCGTTGATGCCAGGGTACGAACCGCCGACGTCGGCGACATGAGCGGTGACGGCAGCAAAGCCGAGCAACTCGCCCTTCCACAAAATCGGCACAGCCACCGCGATATCCGGCGTATGCGACGCACCCAAATACGGGTGGTTGTGGATGATGATGTCGCCTTCCTTCAACTCGTTCTTATCAACGCGATGCAGGAAGCCGCGGATGTACCACGGCAACGAACCAATGTGCATCGGTGTCGACTCGGACTCACAGAGTTCGCGACCCTCAGCGTCGAACAGTCCCGCGCCGAGATCCTCGGATTCGCGGATGATCGACGAGTACGACATGCGGAACAACACGCCCGCCATCTCTTGTGCAATTGCATCGAACGCACCACCGAGCACGCGCAGCGTGATCGGATCGACCCCCACCCGCTTGCGGGTGGGCTTACCGGGGTTGATGCCTACTTCGGGCAGATCAGCCATGAGGAATGCCTCTTCTCTCGCAGTTGGGGGTTAGTGACCGCTCTCAGCGGCCTTGGCCACTGCAGCGGAGTACTTGATGATCAGGTTGCCGTGCCTGTCCACGTCGGCCGTGTAGCCGGGTGGGACGACGCTTGTCGAGTCGAACTGGGTGATGATCGCCGGGCCAGCAATGTGGTTGCCAGCGAGCAGCTCCGTGCGCTCGTAGAACTTCGTCTTGAACTTGGCGGGCTTGCCGGCCTTTTCGAACCAGGCATCGGCCGTCAGCTTCAGCGCAGTCTTGGGCGGTGTCTTCGTGCCCTTCTTGACCAGCGTCGGCTTGAGACCCGGCATCGCACCGATCGCACGAACACGGATGTTCGCAATCTGTACGTCGACCTCTTCGAAGCGGCGCGAGAACTCTCGCTCGTGCGCCTCGTGGAACTCGTTCTTAACTGCCTTGACCCACTTCTCGTCGATCGCACCAGCCTTCGCATCGACGCGCAACTCGTAACCCTGACCCTCGTAACGGGCATCGACGATGCGCTCCAAGCGGACGCGCTTCTTATCGATCTTGTCGGTTACGAACTGCTTCATCGCCTCCTTCTCGAGCGCAGCGAACTGTTTCTCGAGGGTGGAGCGCGTCTTCGCATTCGAGACGACGTCAGAGGCCATCACGTAGGCCGTCTTCGTGTACTCGTAGACGAGGTCCGTGGTCAACAGACCAAGCGCTGCGGTGATGCCTGGATAGTTCGGCACCAGCACGTGCTTGACGCCAACCTCAGGTGCGATGTGGCTCGCGAAGAGCGGGCCGCCACCACCTTCGGCGACCAGCGCGAACTCGCGCGGGTCAAAACCCTTGCGGACCGAGGACTGCTCGATTGCGTCGACCATCGAATGTACGAGCACCTTGAAGATGCCGAGCGCGGCCTCTTCGGTGGTCAACTTCAACGGCTTGGCGATCTTCGTTTCGACGGCCTTGCGGGCGAGGTCGACGCGGAGATCCTTCTTGCCACCGAGGAACAACTCGGAGCGCAGCCAGCCGAGCGCGATAATCGCGTCGGTCGCCGTTGGCTCCGTGCCACCCTGGTCGTACGCTGCGGGGCCTGGCATGGCGCCAGCCGAGCGGGGGCCGACGCGGAAGATGCCACCCGAGTCGATGTACGCGATCGAACCGCCGCCGGCACCGATCGTGTCGACGTCGACCATCGGGATCATCGCCTGGTACGGGCCGACCTTCGTGTCGAGTAGGTGCTTCATGCGCAGCTTGCCGTCCTGCGCGAGGCCGATGTCGGCAGACGTGCCACCGACGTCAAGCGTAATCACGTTCGGCTCACCAGCCACACGACCAGCCCAGATGCCACCGACGACGCCGGCGATCGGGCCAGACATCAAGAGGTTGACGGGGCGCGTAACGGCAGCCTGGGGGGTCGCCACACCAGCCGCGCTCGTCATCAACTGGACACCGGTCTTGACGCCCATCTTGCGCAGCTCGGCGTCGAAGCGTTGCACGTAGTGCGACACCTTTGGGCCGACGAAGGCGTTGAGGGCGACGGTCGAGAAGCGCTCATACTCGCGGTACTGAGGGATCACCTCGGACGAGACGGAGATAAAGGCGTCGGGAAACTCCTCGCGCACGATCGCGGCAACGCGCTTCTCGTGCTCGTCGTTGAGGAAGGAGAAGAGGAGACAGACGGCGACAGCGTCGACCTGCGCCTTCTTCAACTTGCGGACCTGCGCGCGGACCTCGCGGTCGTTGAGGGGGACCTGCACCGAGCCGTCGGCGAGAATGCGCTCGTTGACGGTCAGGCGATTGCGGCGACGCGCGATCGGGTAGGCCTGCCACGGCAGGTTCTGCCAGAGCGAGAAGTTCATCGGCTTCTTGTGGCGTGCGATGTGCAGGACATCGCGATAGCCCTCCGTCGTGATCAAGCCGACGTTGGCGCCGTTATGCTCGATCACGATATTGGTAGCCACGGTTGTGCCGTGGAAGACCTGGTCGAGATCGCTTGGCTTAATCTTCGCCATCTCACACAGCGTTGTAATTCCCTCGACAGTGGCAATCGACGGGTCCGCCGGTGACGACGGGGTCTTATGCACCAGCACGGTGCCCTTCTGATCATCCACGTAGATGAGGTCGGTGAACGTACCACCAACATCGACTCCGATGCGCTTCATCCCGCTCCTCCGATTGCGTTTCTCTCTCGATACCACAGGCACGATAGCCAACTTTCAAAGGCGCTCGCGGTAAATCCTCTGGTGACGAGCCGTTATAGAGTGAATCACCCACCGGTGTCAAACCGGAAGGCCGCCTTGATCTGATGCACACGACCACTGTCAATCGTCCTTCGTGGGGAATAGTCGCCCGCGTCTGTCTGATTGCGATCGGGATTGGCTACAACTTTGCGCTGATTGGACCGATCGCTCGGACGCTGAGTAATCACTTCGGTGTCAGCTTGGGCATGATCGGACTGCTGACCACCGGCGTGTTGATCACGCACGCGCTCTCGCAGTTGCCTGCGGCGGTCCC
>SHUX01000095.1 GCA_009694475.1 Thermoleophilia bacterium | reverse complement strand
TTGGCTGAAGGAGGTTGACAGTGGGATCGACGGCGACGCGATGCTGATTGCGTATGAACAGGATCCTGTCGAGCCCGCACCCCGCTTGGCCGATCGGCCCGGTCGTTGGATCGTCGAGGAGACGTGGCCGTCGCCCCACATCAAGACACGCGAACTCGTGCTCGGCCATGGCACCCTTGGTGGTGACCCCGGACATAGCCGGGTTTTCCTGGTCGAGAGCGTACAGACCGTTGGCCTCGACGGCGGCTCCTGGACGGCCGACGGCAAGTCCGACGACCTCCCGCTCGATCAGCGCGGCGAGGAGGCGCTCAGCCTCTGCTTCACCTCGGATCCGCTCGACGACTCCTTCGCGATCCTCGGCCACGCGGTGGCGCGCCTAGCGCTCACCGCCGACCAGCCAACCGCGATGGTCTCGGTACGGCTCAGCGAGATCGCTCCGGATGGCTCGTCGCTGCTCGTCACGCGTGGCCAGCTGAACCTCTGCCATCGCCACGGCAACGACCGACCCGAGGCCGTCGTGCCCGGCGAGGAGATGACGGTCGATGTACCGCTCGACGCGATCGCGCACCGCTTCCAGCCGGGCAGCCGCATCCGCATCGCACTCTCGCCGTGCTATTGGCCGTGGGCCTGGCCATCGCCGGTGCCCGTCACCCTCGGCGTCCGGACGGGCAACTCATCGCTGCTCCTGCCCGAGCGCCCCGCCAGCCCGGCCGACACGATCATGCGCCCACTCGACCCGCCGGCCGAGCCCACGATCCCCGCCATCGAGTGCCTGCGCCCCGGCTCGGGTGGCGGCCGCACCCGCACCTACTACCCCGCCACACGCATCACCGAGTCGGTCTTCGACTGGGACATCGGCGGTGCCTGGAAGTACGAGAACGGGATCGTCTGGGAGGACTCGTCGATCACGACGATGCGCATCCGAGACGACGATCCGCTGTCGGCCGAGGTGATCGTCGAAAACACGAGCCTCTACGAGGACGGCGAGCTGACCGTCGAGATCCTGGCGCACAGCGAGATGCGCTGCACGGCAACGGACTACCTCGTCGCCTGCACGCTGACGGTGCAGGAGAACGGCGCTCCGCTGCTCGACCGGACCTGGGACTACGTGTTCCCGCGCGATCACAACTAGCTGTTCTTCCTACGAGCCTGGACGACGGGCGGCGCCGAGCACTCGCCATTCCCCGCGCCTGCGCCTAGGCTACCTGCACCAACGAGGAGGCACCATGAGCGACGAGCAATTCCCGGCCTACATCGGCATCACGGACGTCACCACCCAGTCCCACGAACAGATGCTCGTCGAGGCATTTATGGAGGGACAGCACTCGATCATGGCTGACGAGCCGAAGGGCTTCGACATCGGTGATCCGCCAGACCTGATCGGCCAGTCGCGCGGCTGGACGCCCGTCCACTACCAGCTCGCTGGACTGACGATGTGCACGTCGATCACCATCACCGTCGTCGCGCGCGACCAGGGCTTTGCGTATTCGAACCTGCGCACCAGCATCCGCTCGCTGATCGATATTCGAGGCTTCTTCTTCGACCTCCATCTGCAGCCAAAGTTCGAGCAAGTCAACTACGACCTCTGGCTCGATACGGACGAAAGCGATGAGCGCATCAAGGAGCTCGCAGACGAGTCGGACCGCCGCTGCCCCCAACTCGGCATCTTCCACCTCGCCAAGATCCCCCTGCGCATACGCTGGTACCGCGAGCAGACGGGCGCGCTCGCCTACGAGCAGCGCTTCTTCCTGGATGGCGAAGAGCCCGAGACGCGCCTCTTGCGCGAAGGTGCTGTGCTCGAGGGCTGATTGCGTTACATCAAGTACCAGTCGAAAAAGCGTTCGAGGCGCCGGTAGAAGTGCAATTGTGGATCGGCCCGGAGGAGGCCGTGGCCCTCCGTTGGATAGGTGATGTATTCAAACGTCTTGCCGCCAAGGCGCCGTAGCTCGGCGACAAGTTCTTCGGACTGGGCCGGGTTGACGCGAATATCTTCGAGGCCGTGCGCAATCAGGAGCGGCACCTTGATGTTGGCGAGGCGATGGACGGGCGAGCCGGCACGATACGCCTCACGATTGCTGGCCGGCGGACCCATCATGCGCTCGAGGTCCTGGACACCCTCACGATCGCCCTGCGCCCACGACGAGACGATGTCGCAGTCGCCGTACTTGCAGACACCAAGGCGATAGCGATACTCGGGATCGTCCGTCACGGCGAGCAGCGACATGTACGAGCCGTACGACGCGCCAAAGATGCCGAGCCGCTGCCCATCGACCCAGTCGAGCGTGCGAAGGTAATCGGCCGCCGCGAGACAGTCCTGCGTATCGCCGACGCCCCAATCGTTGTGGTTGAGACGCTCGAAATCACGCCCGTAGCTGATCGAGCCGCGGAAGTTGATCGCCAGCCAGCCGTAGCCCTTGTCGATGAAGTACTGGGCATGCCCATCCCACTCATCGCAATAGAGCGACGTCGGACCACCGTGCGGGTAGACGATCACCGGCACTGGCGCATCCGGCGCCGCACCAGTTGGGCGGTAGAGAAAGCCGTGGATCTCGGTGCCATCGAACGACGTGTAGGTAACGTCCTCGGGCTCGACGTGCGCTGCGGCCACGATTGCCAGTGGTGCGGGTGCGTGGACCTGCTCGATGTCGCCGTTGGGGTGCACAATCCGAAACTCTGACGGTGTCGCATAGTCAGAGTACTCGGCGAGAATCGAGCCGTCGGCCGTCCAGTGCGGCGCGCCCCAAGTACCACCACCTGCCAACTCAGTGACCGCGCCTGTCTCCACATCGATCGTGACAAGGTCCGAGCGGCCGCGCCGACTGCGCGTTGCCACCAGCCGCAGACCATCGGCGTTCCAATCGATGCCGCCAAAATCACCAAGCTCGCTGGTCAGCTGCCGCGCATCGGAACCATCGGGACGGATCAGGTGCACCCCCCACCAGCCAGACCGCTCCGAGACAAAGGCGATCCAGGCACCATCGGGCGACCAGCTTGGGAAACGATCGGCGAGCTCGGCGACACCGCTGATCGTCTTGACGGCACCTGTCTCGACATCCACCACACAGATCTGGCTCTCACGCAGGTCCTCGCGGACCCAGAAGACATAGGCAACCGTGCTGCCGTCGGGCGAGACCGTGGCACCCCACTCATCGCCGTGGTCGTGGCAGCCAACCGTCAAGCGCCGCGGAAACGGGTCAGCGACATCGACAACCACAAGACGCGTTGTTTGGTCATCGCGCTCGACGGAGATGAGGAGTCGGTCGTCGCCAAGCCAGACCGGCGCTCCTCCCTCGACCAGGCGCCGCGTCGGCCCTCCGGCCGTCGGCACAACCCAGACTGCACCGTCGTCGCCATACGCCACCTGCGAGCCATCGGGCGACAACACCGGTTGCGTGTCCTCCCAGTACGGCGAGGGAACGCGGCCGGTTGTCAGACGCCGTGGCGTCGGCTCGTCGAGATCGAGCAGCCAGATATCGGAGGTATCACGATCCTGGATAAAGACGGCGGTCTGGCCATCGTCGCCGAGCGACAGGCTGCGCGCGCGCTCCGTCACCACGACGCTCTCGAGGCGCCAGTTTGGTGGTGGTAGAAGGTCCTTGCGGATCTGCGAGGCAATGCCCTCAGAGACGTCAGTTGCAATCCACATCGGATGTGTCTCAGCCATCACGCATGCCCTCCTCGAGCCCGACAATCGTGGCACTGACGAGCCCGCCGAGCGTAGAAAGATCGTAGCCGCCCTCTTGGACCGCCACGATTGGCAGCCCGAGGGCTCCGATCCGGCGCCCTGCCTCGTGGTAGCCCGCAGTCGTAATGTTGAGTGGACTGTTGGGGTCATCCGTCGCCGCATCGACACCGAGCGCCAACACGATCGCGTCCGCACCAAGCGTCTGCACATCGGCGAGGCACTGATCGAGCGCTACCAGCCACTCGCCGTCGCCACTACCTGGGCTGAGCGGGATGTTGCGGTTGGCGTGCTCGCCGTGCCCGCCACCGACCTCGTCGGCCCAGCCCATCACATGTGGAAACCAACCGGCGGCAGGATCGACGTGGATCGAGGTCGTCAATACGTCGCCGCGCTCCCAGAAGATCTCCTGTGCGCCATTACCATGGTGCGCATCGATGTCGACGAGTGCGACCCGCCCAGCCCCGGCGGCCCGTAGCGCCTCAACCGCAATCGCAGCATTATTGAGATAGCACGACCCGCCGTAGGCGCCGCGGCTGACGTGGTGCCCAGGTGGTCGCGTGATCGCATAGGCCAGCGGTGCACCGCCGCGGACCAGGTCGACGGCCGTCAGCGTGGCATCGACCGCGCCGCGCGCGGCCTCCCACGTCCCCTCGGCGATCGGCGTCATTGTGTCGAAGCAGTAGTAGCCCGTCCGTGCCCAGACGGCCTCCGGACGATGGGGCCCGACGGCCCCAAGCATCGCCGGCGTCGGAAACAGGTACGGCACGACGAGGTCTTGGCCAGGGTCGGCCGGTAAACCGGCCTCGCCCCACACCGTCCAGGCGGTCCGTAGAAAGTCGACGAGGCCCGCGTTATGGACGGCGAGCAAGATGTCGTCGGGATGCGCCTCGGCCTGCGTCAGCTGTGCTCCGTCCGCCACAAGTGCGTCGCGGATGATGTCCGCGCGCTCGGGCCCTTCATCGTCGGGCATACGTACCCCCAGCCAGATCTCGGCTCCAGGTGCATGCAAGAGACACGCGTCGTTCCAGACGATGGGGAGGGTTAGTGCCATCTGGAAAGGGTAGGCGACTCTTGGCACTCAAAATCTCCAACTGATCGCTAGCATCCGCGTATGAGCCTTCTGATCGACCCAAACGATTCCGTCCTCCTCGTGATCGACGTGCAGGCCGATTTTCTAGCGCGCATCGAAGACGCAACCAAGGCCGGCCTGCTTGAGCGCATCGCCTTTCTCGTGGAGAGCGCGCGCTACTGCGCGATCCCCGTAATTGCCTCGATCGAGTCGCCCGATGACTGGGGTGGCCTCCACCCCGAACTGGTCGAGTCTGTTGGTGATGCGCCAGTGCTGCACAAGGTCGTCTTCGGCCTGGCCGACGATCCGCTGGTTGGCCCCGCCGTTCGCGAGACCGGACGACGCACCGCCGTCCTCGTCGGCCTCGAGACCGATGTCTGCGTGGCGCAATCCGCACTTGGGCTGCTCGCCGAGGGTTTTCGGGTTGCCGTCGTTGAAGACGCCGTCGCCTCGCCCGGTAGTGCCCACGCCGCTGGCCTCGATCGGATGCGCCGTGCCGGTGTGATCCCCGTCGTCGCCAAGCAGCTTCACTACGAATGGATGCGCACAGTCGCGCAGTCGCGCGCCTTCCGCGCTGCCCACCCCGGCTTTGAGAACCCGCCGGGCGTGCTGCTTTAAACAGCAACAGGGCAACGCGCTGACCAGCCTGCTCCCCCTGAAAGGGGGTTTACATCCCCCTCGATTTTCGAACCCCCTATTGTCTCGCTAGGAACACGCCTGATGACACGACTGACATCGACCCACGCTTGGAAGGCACTAGCACGGCACCACGCCGCGATCGAAGGCCTCCACCTGCGCGAGCAGTTCGCCGACGATCCGACGCGCGGCGAGACGTTTACCGCCGAGGCCGTTGGTCTCTTCTTGGACTATTCGAAGAATCGCATCACCGCGGAGACGCTCCCACTGCTGTTCCAGCTGGCCGAAGAGTGCGACCTTGCTGGCCGCCGTGCGGCGATGTTCCGTGGTGATCACATCAATGTCTCTGAGGATCGGGCGGCCCTCCACACGGCGCTCCGGCTGCCGCGCGACGCAACGCTCGAGGTCGACGGTCAGGACATCGTCGCCGACGTGCACGCAACCCTCGACCGGATGGGCGTCTTTGCCGAGCAGGTGCGCTCGGGCGCCTGGCTGGGGCATACCGGCAAGCGCATCACAACCATCGTCAACGTCGGCATTGGCGGCTCAGATCTCGGCCCCGTCATGGCCTACGAGGCGCTCAAGCACTACACGCAGCGCGACCTAACGTTCCGCTTCGTCTCGAACGTCGATTCGACCGACTTTGCGGAGGCCACGCTCGACCTCGACCCCGAGGAGACGTTGTTCATCATCGCCTCGAAGACGTTTGGCACGCTCGAGACGATGACGAATGCGAATACTGCTCGCGCCTGGACGCTCGCGAAGCTCAAGGACGACGACGCCGTGGCGCGACACTTCGTCGCGGTCTCCACGAATGCTCAGCGCGTCGAGGCCTTCGGGATCGACACCGCCAACATGTTCGGCTTCTGGGACTGGGTTGGCGGACGCTACTCAATGGACTCGGCGATCGGCCTCTCGACGGTGCTGGCGATTGGACCGGCTGGATTCGCTGACCTACTGACCGGCTTCCACGCGATGGACGAGCACTTCCAGACGGCACCGTTCGAGCAGAACCTACCGGTCTTGATGGGGCTACTGACGGTCTGGTACCGCGACTTTTTTGGCGTCCAGACGATCGGCGTGATGCCGTACGAGCAGTACCTCAAGCGCTTCCCCGCGTACCTGCAGCAGCTGACGATGGAGTCGAACGGCAAGCACGTCACGCTCGATGGCACGCACGTCGATTACAACACGGGACCCGTCTATTGGGGCGAACCCGGCACGAATGGCCAGCACTCCTTCTACCAGTTGATTCACCAAGGAACGATGCTGATTCCCGTCGACTTGATCGGCTTTGGCCAGTCGCTCAACCCGATTGGCGAGCACCACGACATTCTGATGAGCAACGTCTTCGCGCAGGCCGAGGCACTCGCCTTTGGCAAGACCGAGGCCGAGGTACTCGCTGAGGGCACGCCGCCGAACGTTGCCCCTCATCGCGTAATGGAAGGCAACCGCCCGACCAACACGATCCTCGCCGACAAGCTGACGCCCTTCCAGCTCGGCACCCTGATCGCCCTCTACGAGCACAGCGTGTTTACGCAGGGCACGATCTGGGGCATCGACTCGTTTGATCAATGGGGCGTCGAGCTCGGCAAGGCGCTCGCCGTCAAGATCATTCCCGAGCTCGAGGGCGAATCCGAACCCGACCTGAAGCAC
>SHUX01000009.1 GCA_009694475.1 Thermoleophilia bacterium | reverse complement strand
GTACTCGACCCGATCGCCGATCGACTACTGATCGATGTTGCGGTCGTTTTGCTCTGGCACGAGGACCGGGTGCCTCTTGTGCTGGTAGTAGTCGTTGTGGCGCGAGACATCCTCTTGCTTGCCTCGCTCGTCGTTGGTCCCGGACGGGGCCACGGAGTCCGTGTCAACGTGATTGGGAAGGCTGGCACGTTGCTGATGATGATTGGCCTGCTGCTGACAATCATGACGCCTCGTGGCACCGTTTCCGCGAGCCTTGTGCTTTGGAGTGGCGTGGCGCTGTTGCTGACAGCAGCGGTGGTGTACGCCCGACGAGTGTTGTGCGAACCACGCAAATAGCATGCAGCGAAACCGTCGCTAAACGCGAACCATCGGTAACCCTCAACCAGCGCTGTACCCTTCCGACGTTTCCGGTGTATGCTGCCGGAATATGTTTTGTCAGGAATGCGGATATCGGAATGCAGCGACTGCGCACTACTGTGCGAAGTGCGGCACGCTGCACGACCCTGACGCCGCGGATGACACGGCCACCTATACAGGTGATACCGATACGCAGGAGGTTCCTGCGACGCAAGGCCATCAGCTACCGGCGGTCGTCATTCGCACAGGTGGCCGGGCGGGAGAACACATCCCGCTCTTGCAGCCGCGTGAGACAATTGGCCGCGCTGGTGAGGCTTCGATTCTGCTTGATGACGTGACGGTCTCCCGCCGTCATGCTGCGATTGAGGCAGAGGCCGACGGGCACTATTTGGTTGATCTCGCCAGTCTCAACGGGACGTATGTCAATCACCGGCGCATTGAGCGGACGCGGCTCCGCGACGGCGATGAGGTCCAGATCGGCAAATTCAAACTGACGTACCTCGAGTAGACGGCTATGGCGACCCGCAGTGAAGAGAAGCCGTTGACGATTGGTGCGGTCTGTAAGGAACTGAAGTCCGAGTTCAATGACGTCTCGATCTCGAAGATTCGCTATCTCGAAGAGCAGAAGCTCCTCAACCCACTCCGCACACAGGGTGGCTACCGTCTCTATCGACGCGAGGATATTGAGCGTCTGCGAACCATCTTGCAGCTTCAGCGTGACGAGTTTCTGCCACTCAAGGTGATCCGCCAGGAGATCGAAGGCAGCGGTACGGTGGCCCGCAGTCGTGAGCGCAAAGCACGCCGTTCGATGCGCACCGAAGTTGCGGTTGATGCCCGTCGTGTCGACCGTTCCGAATTGCTGCGCGAGACAGGCCTCGACGATGTTGCCTTTATCGAGTTGCAGTCCTACGGCATCGTCACGTCCGATCAGGATGGGCTGTATGGAGAGAGCGAAGTCGAAATCATCAAGATCTGCCAGCGGATGGCGGAGTTCGGACTGGGACCGCGCCACGTCCGTCAGCTCTATACGGGTGTTCAGCGCGTTGCCGGACTGCTGGATCAAGTGCTCGCACCTGCGCTGCGCTCCCGCAACACCGAGCGTCGTGAGCAAGGCCTCGACGAGTTGGCCCAGCTTGCCGGGCTCAGCGCCGAGTTGACCGAGCGCCTGCTCGTGCGTGATGTCAAGACCTGAGCCGCACTCGCGCGATGATCGCTACCGTGCGGGTGTGATCGATCTCCAGCGACGCATTGATGAGATCCCCGATTTCCCCAGTCCTGGGATTTTGTTTCGCGACCTGCTTCCATTACTTGCGGACGCCACCGTCGTCGCTGAGATCATCGAGCGTTTTGTAGCGTTTGCGACCCCATTAAAACCGGATGTCATTCTTGGCGCAGAGGCCCGCGGGTTTCTCTTTGGACCAACATTGGCATATGCGCTTGGGTGTAGTTTTGCGCCAGCACGGAAGCCAGGCAAGCTGCCCGGCCAGGCCTGGACCGAGTCCTACGCCCTCGAGTACGGGCAGAACTCACTCGAACTCGCACACACGGCGATTGAGCCTGGGATGCGCGTCTTGATTCATGACGATCTGTTGGCGACGGGTGGCACCGCAGCGGCCAGCGTCGCTCTAGCCTTGCAGGCGACTGCGCTGCCTGTGGGTGCCTGTTTTGTGGCAGAGCTGCGTGGTTTGGATGGCCGTCACCGACTGGGAACGTTACCGGTGCTCTCCTTGGTGGAGTACGAGGGGGCGTGATTCGTCCCGCAGCAGGAGCCGATCTTGCCGCACTGGGACTCCTATGGGAGCGCTACCGCATCGAGGCGGACGATTCACGGTTTCGCGATCAAGCTAGTTGGGGTCACTGGGTCCTGCCGCGCATTAGCGCAGGGGACGTCCGCGTCGGGACCGCGGATCGGACGATCAACAGTTACGTGGTCTGGCAGCGCGCGGCCAGCGCGGGGATTGCAGGGGGGCGCGTACTTCGGATCCTCGAGTTGTACGTCCACCCAGACGGGCGAGGCGAGCGGTTGGGCTCAGGTCTCTTGGCGCGTGCCATCGACGCAGCCCGCCAACGCGAATGTCGTGCCGTTGCACTTGTCAGCAACATTGCTGACCCCGCGGTGCGCGCATTGGCCGCACCATTCGGCTTTATGCCTGAGGGCGACTGTCTGGTGTTAGCGCTTCAGCGCGAGTAAGGCCTAGGCCGGGGGCGTTGCCGGAACTGGCACGATCGTCGTCCAGGTATCCCAGGCAGGATCGGCGCCTGCGGTTGGGGCAACAAAGGGGTTGACCGTGGGCGCCAACAAAATGCCGCCGTAGGGATTGGCAGTCGTATTCGCGAGGCTATTCCAGAGCGCGACGTCGATGCGCGGGTTCGCGCTGGCCGACAGCAGACTGGTGATGCCAACGCTCTGTGTGGCGTAACTCAAGCCGGCTTCTGCTGGTCCCGAGAGTACGCCGTAGCCGGTCAGCCAAATTCTCGTGCCCGCGTTCGGCCAATAACTATCGACCGCGGCGACAATGCCGGCTGAGTCGGTCAGCGAAAGATTCGTGGGATCGCTCAGTCCCTCGAGGCCGTTCGGCGGAACGAGACGTAGTCCGATCGCATCAAACGCCATGCGCGTTCTTCCCATCGCGCGCAAAAACGTCAGCGACGGGGTGTCGGAGGTGCTGGTGGGATCTGTACGGGCGAGGCCGCCGGTGACGATCGGTACGGTCGCAGACAGTTTGCGGACTTCGAGCGTCGCACGTTTTGTCAACACCTTAAGAAAGCCGGGCGCCACGAGGCGGCCTGCGATTCGTTGCGGGCGCAAGGACGTCAGCAGGTTCGGCTGTGGCCAGACCTCGAGTGCGGCGAATCTTCCGTTGTAGCGCGTCGCCAGAGCCGCAATAAAATTCTGCCACGCAGTGCGCCTAGGAGTCCACGATGAGTCGTCCGGCAAACCGCCTGCGCCGTTGTCCGCACGCGCCCAGTACGGCGTTCCGCTGACTGAGAAAAGCACCTGTGTGCCGGGACCCAGCGACGCTGCAGCCGCGAGTTGAGTGTCGATGCTCGACCAGACGTACCCGCCGCTGGTTGGGAGACGCGCGTTATTGGGTTGTGTCGGTGCTACGACGGGCCAGGAGACGTCAACGCGGGACCACGTCAGATGGAGTGCGGTTGCTGCAGCGGCGTTGCTTGTGGCCTGTCCCGCGCTAAGGCCGCCGTCTGCGGTCACACCGAGGGCAGCTGCGCCGGCACCGTCCACAGCACCGATCAAACTTAAGACGGCAGCAAGGATCGCGATAGAGCTTTTCACCAGCAAAGAATAGCCTCAGGCAGGAGACAGCATGCGGAGATCGAATCTCATGACGTGTTGGCGATTTCCTCGCTGGTCAGACCCACGGCGACCATTCTGCTTGCGCTTACCGCGCTGATGGGCATGGTCGCTGTTGCGCAGGCCCGGCCCGCGCAGGTTTCGGGTAATCGAATCCTCAATGCCACGGATCACGAGATGAAGGTGCGCGGTGTGGCCTGGGGTGGGACCCGTTTCGTGCCCAATGACGCTGTAACTCCGCTAGGGGCTCCCGATATCAGTTCGGCGCCCAATGCGTTCAAGCAGATTGCGCGTCTCGGTGCGAACGTCGTTCGAGTCAACGTTTCCAGCGCGGCGAACGACGACGCGCATCGCCGTGCGTTTCAGAAACTCCAGCGTGTTGCAAAATCACGCGGCTTGATTCTGCTTCTTGCCAACGTTCCGGTCACCGTCGGAGATCAGTCTCCATGGCTCACGACGCTCGCAGGTTGGTTCCCTGACAAAGACAACGTCTGGTATCTGCCGGCGGTGGATCCGGACTGCGGCAGGTTTACCGCCAGCCTGAAATGCGGCGACACAGAGGCCTGGATCTGGTCGCAGTCGCTCAACGTCGCGGCGTTGCGCGCGGCAGGAGTTACGACGCCGATCATGATCAATCTGCCAGAGCGCTCGCGCTCCGTCGCGCTCAATTGGACGGCGGCGCTTGGAGACGACAACCTCATCTATGGCGTGCATCCTCGTTCCGACGGGCAATTCCGGTTCAAGCGCACGAATCAGAAGATCCTGCGTACGTCGCTCGCTGCCGCGACGGACGTGGTACCCGTGGTGTTCGACGACGTCGCGCGCGTGCAGACCACGTTCAGTGTTAAACGATCAGGGCCGACATCGTTCGGACGGTTATACCGAGAGACGCGCACGACGACCGACTCCATGCGCTGGGCGGAGGGGCTACTGGACTGGGTGACGGGTTGGACCGTACTTGACGGCGGCGACGGCGCGGTCATCGCGGGGTGGGATACGCCGACGCGCGACGCCATGGCAGAGGGTCGCAAAAAGCTGACCCCGTGGGGTCGCTCGATCGCCACGGGGTATTTAGCGATCGGGTTCCGCGCCCAGGCCGGTCGCAACCCCGCGTCGGAGTTTCCCGGCGGTTTCCAACCCGGTGACCAGGGTCCGGGAGTACGCGCCCTCCAGACGACGCTCGCCCGCCTCCACTATCTGCAGCCGAAGTTCGTCAACGGTATGTACGACGACACGACGTGGCAGGCAGTCGTCGGTTTCCAGGGCGCGCTCGGCGCGGAGCGCTCCGGGGTCACTGGCGCAGAGACGCTCGCGCTGCTGATGCGCGCCGAGCTACCAGTCGCCCGGCAGCCAGGCCTGCCTGCACACGTCGAGATCGACATCGACCGACAGGTCCTCATGCTGGTTCGGAAGGGGGGTGTTGTAGAGCGTGTGATTCATATCTCCAGCGGCGCGACCGGCAACACACCAACGGGTGCTTTCACGGTGCAGCGCAAGGAGCTGCTGAGTTGGTCGAAGCCCTTCAAGGCCTTCTTGCCCTATGCCTCGTATTTCTTTGAGGGTTTTGCGTTGCACGAGTATCCATATGTGCCCGAGTATGCGGCCTCTCACGGCTGCGTCCGAGTCCCGGCTGTCGATGCGGCTGTCGTGTACGCCTTCACCGAGATCGGTATGCCGGTCTTGGTCTACCGCGGTGCGTAGCCCGCGCTAGCGCTAAGCACGGCGGCGGCCCTGTGAGAAGTGTTGCGGTGCTGGCGCGACAGCGCGTAGCGTCGTGCCCTGCTGCTGGCGAAGCACTTGGCGCTCGGGCGTGCCGAGCGCGCTGAGGTGCGTGACGCGAATGTTGAGTTGGCGATCGCGCTGCTCGAGTGTACCTTCCACCAGTAGCAGGGGCTCACTGCGCACGAGTAGTCGGTACTTGTCGTAGACAGTGGGCATAATCACCAGGTTGAAGAGCCCGTACTCGTCCTCGGCGAGGAGGAACACGATGCCTTTGGCGCTGCTGGGGCGTTGGCGCGCCACTGCCAACCCGGGAATTGTGATTGGCGTTCCGTCCGGCAACTGTTTAAGTTGTGCACTGCTGATAACGTCGTGGAGCCCCAGACGAAGCTGGGCGATCGGGTGCTCCCGTACCGAGACACCCGTCGTGGCGTAGTCGGCCACCAAGAGTTCCCAGGCATTCGGCACGGGCAGCGTCTGTGGTACCTCACCGAGTTGCAGATCGAAAGCCAACTGTCGCCCAGTAGAACTGGTCTGTGGTCGCGTTGCCAGGCCGAGTTCCCAGAGCAATTGCCGGCGCGGGCCGAGGCGGTCACAGGCTCCCGCCGCAATTAGTCGCTGTAGTTGTGTGGTCGGCAGATCGAGACGATTGGCGAGTTCGCCAACCGTGCGAAAAGGTCCGCGCGCATGGCGTTCTGCGACGAGCTTCTCGGCATCCCTCGCACCGAGCCCGATCACCTGACGAAAGCCCAGCCGCACTGCCGACGGGCCTTCACAACTGGCCTCTACCCGTGAATGCTCAAGGTCGACCTGTCGCACTGTTACTGCACGGTGCTCGGCGTCGCGGATCAATGTGGCGGGTGGATAGAAGCCCATTGGCTGCTCCATCAGGAGGGCGCAGAGGAAAGCGGCGGGGTAGTGGTGGCGTAGCCACGCAGTCTGATAGGCGAGCAGAGCGAAGGCTGCGGCATGGGATTTTGGAAAGCCAAAGGCCGAGAAGGCAATAATCTGCTGGAAGACACGTTGGGCAATGTGCTCAGCCACACCACGCTCGGACGCTCCCTCAGCGAAGGCCAGCCATTGCGCCTCGATTGCCGCGCGACTACGACGGCGACTCATTGCGCGCCGCAACGCCTCCGCCTGGCCTGGCGTAAAGCCTGCCAAGGCCTGCGCGACCGTCAGCACCTGGTCTTGAAAGATGATTACGCCGAGCGTCTCATGCAGCGCTTCCTCGAGCAGGGGATGCTCGTAGGGAATCGGCACCGTTGGGTCAGCCCGCCGCGCCAGTCGTCGCTGAATGTAGGGATTGACTGCGCCACCTTGAATCGGCCCTGGTCGAACGAGTGCGACCTCGACGACGAGGTCGTCAAGGCAGGTCGGCTGGACACGCAGTAACGTCTGCATCTGCGCGCGTGATTCGATTTGGAAGACCCCGACTGTATCTGCGTCTTGGATCTCGGCATAGACCTCGGCATCGTCGAGGGGCACGCGCGAGAGGTCGACCGTCTTGCCGGTGCTGCGGTGGATCTCGCTGACGCAGCGTTCGACGGCGCTGAGCATGCCGAGTCCGAGCAGGTCGATCTTGAGAAAGCCGGCATCGGCACAGGCGTCCTTGTCCCATTGGCAGATCGTGCGTCCCGCCATTGCCGCGGGTTGCAATGGCACCAATTCACTGAGTGGTCGGTCCGAGACAATCATGCCGCCGGGGTGCTGCGAGAGATGGCGCGGCAGGCCATTGATTTGACGACAGAGTGCTACGAGCAGTCGTAGGCGTGGGTCGTTAGCGCGATCGCGCAGACTAGGTACGCGACGCAGCTCGTCACCAACCGACTCGGCACGCCAGCTATCGGAGGCGGCAGCGAGCCGGGCGATGTCGCCTGTTGGCAATGCCAGCGCCTTACCGATCTCGCGGATTGCACCACGTGTGCGATACGTCGAGAAGGCACCAACCAAGGCCGCCTGCTGTGGACCAAAGCGCAGGTGAATCCGACGGATCAGTTCGGCCCGGATATCACGCGGAAAGTCCAGATCAATATCGGGCGTCGAGGCTAGTTCTTCGTTGAGAAACCGCCCGAGTGAGAGTCGGCCAGCGACAGGATCAATATGCGAGAGACCCGTCAGGTAGCAGACGATTGAGCCAACGCTCGACCCGCGCCCGCGGCCAGGTGGCAAGACGTTGCGTGCGGCATCGCTTCCCCGCAGTTCTAGGGCGACGTCGCGTGCGAGCTCGAGAATCTCTTGATGCAGTAGAAAGAAGCCTGCGAGCCGATGGTGCCGAATCAGTGCGAGCTCGGTTTCCAGCCGCTCTTCTGCCTGCTGGCGCCAGGGCGAGGATCGGTTGTAGCGACTGTCGAGGTGTGTTCGACAAAAGTCAGCAAGCTCGTGATCGGCGTTGCCCGGTCGTACTGGCGGCTGATAGCCAAGGCTCTCGGTCAGGTCAAATTGGCAGCGCTCGGCAATCTGACCGGTCTCGACTATTGCCTCGGGTAGCTCGGCGAAGAGTCGTGTCATCTCGGCCGGAGACTTGAGCACGTGCTCACGATTGCCGCGCAGAGCACTCCTGCAGGCATCAAGTGCGAGGTGATGCCGGATTGCCACCAGCACGTCTTGCAGCGGGCCGCGTCGACGCAGGTGGAGGTGCACGTTGTTGGTTGCAACGAGGGGAATCTGACGCTCGTGCGCCAATCGACAGAGGCGACGTAGCGCAGGCTCGGCACCCTCATGAAACGGACGCTGTAATTCGATTGCGAGCCGCGTCGAGAAGGCCTCCAACAGCAGGTCGCGGCGACGGCGTACAGTCGAGTCGTCGCCTGCAGCCAATACTCCCTGCCGTGAACAGCCGGTCAGACAGGTGAGCCCCTCGGCGTGTTCCAAGACGTGCTGTAGAGCGATGCTCGGCTGGTGTTCAGTCGTGCCGTCTACTCGTCGCGTGCCGGCGTGGGCGGCGGTGATCAACCGACAGAGGTTCGTGTAGCCCGCCCGCGTCTCGGTAAGCAGCACGAGGTGGAAGACCTGGCCGGCATCCTTAACGGTCAATTCGCAGCCGGTGATGGCCTGTAGCCCCGCCGCCTGTGCCGCCTGGGCGAACGGCAGCGCAGCACAGAGGTTGTCGTGGTCCGTCAAAGCCAGTGCGGCGTAGCCAAGCGCACAGGCGCGATCGACCAACTCGTCGGGCTGAGCGACCCCGTCAAGAAAGGAATAGGCTGAGTGGCAGTGCAGTTCGACGTACGCCGTGCTAGCGCCCATGGCGCCACCACTGGCCGGGCTGGCGGCGATCCTCGAAGATCGTCTGCAGCTGTCCGTCAGCGAGTGTCACAGAGAGGTAGCGTCGCCGGTAGGGGGTGCTCCACCAGCCCTCTTCCACCCGCCACTCCTCGCGCAAGCAAACGACCTCTCGCCCATCCACGCTGGTCGGGTACTGCCGCTCGTCGAGTGTGACGCGACAGCGTTTCGGTGTCTGTGAGGCGAGCCCCCGTAGGAGTTCGCTCATCGGGCAGTCAACCCGTAGCGTCGCTCGGGCAGGCGGCTGGTCGGATCGAGCGTGACGACGCGGAGTAGGGCGGCTGCGCCAAGCGCCGAGCGAACCTGTGCCGCTGCACCGTCAAGGCGCTGCTCGCGCTCGACGCCAGCCGGGTCGAGTAGTGCCAGCTGGTGAGCACCTGGGGCCAGCTCGGCAAAGCTGATCGCGATTCGTTCGGCGGGGGCGGGTAGCCGGCGCGCCTTCGGTAAGAGCGCTAAGAACAGCCGCTGCTGGTTGCCGCACGGCTCGCGTAAGGGTGCCTCACAGATCCAGGACTCGCCCGTGACTAGGTACGCCTGCAATCGCAGGAGGCGCGGCTCGGCCGTCCCGCGCGTAGGGTCTTTGAGGAGACGCGTCAGGAGCAGGTCGATGGCCTGTTCGAGGGCGTGGTCGGTGGCGATCGGCTCGCCCGGAACAAGCTCGGCGCGGAGCAGTGGTGGGGGCTTGTTTGGGGTAATCGCATCACCGTCCTCACCTCGCGCCATCTGCCAGGCACGTACGCCCTCTGGGCCAAAGCGATCACGGACTGCCAGCCGATTGAGCGACGCCAGCCCACCAAGCCGATCGATGCCAACTAGGTTCAGCGCCTCACAGATCTCTGCCGGTGTACCGCCATCCTCGTGAAGCAGGACAACGGACAATGGCGCGATCATCTCCTGTACATCGTCGTGCCCGAAGATGCGTGGTCGATGACGCGCCAGTCGGGCCGCCATCAGGGCGGAAAACCGCGAGGGTGCCGCGCCAATCTGGAGCGCCTCGTCGGGGGCAACATCGTGCAGGCGTTGGAGGAGTCGTTGGGGTCCGCCATAGAGGCGCAGGCCGGGCTCGGCAGCAACCAGCGCACGACCGCTTCCGATTTCCTCAACCGGGAGACCCATTGCGGCTATCTCGCGGATTAGTTGAGCCGCCCGCAACTGCACCCCGACCGGGTCGGGCGGCACGAGCACGAGTTCGGGGCAGAGCGTGAGTGCCACGCCAAGCCGCATGCCACTGCGGACACCGCTGGCCTCGGCAATTGCCGAGGGCAGACCAATGCGGGGCTCGCCAAAGGGCTGAGGGCCGACCGCAACCGGCACGTCCTGCGGCTGTGGCTGTGCAGCGAGCGCAACGCTCAGCGCGAGACGAGGCAGAAGCAGGGCAAGCAGCATGCCCGCAGTCTAATCGAACATATGTTCTATTTCTAGCGGTTGGCTGCAGTCTCTGCTTCGTCTGCCCGTATTTGGGCGATTACGTTCTCAAAGGCGGCCCGCGGCTGTGCGCCGATCAGCAGATAACGCTCGGCGAAAATAAAGGCGGGTACTCCGGTGATGCCTGCGGCGTGTGCTTCCTCCGTGCACTGGATCACGTGTGCACGGAAGCGCCTCGACTCGATCGCCTCAGCAACCGCCTCGGAATCGAGGCCGATACCATCGGCAATAGCACTGATAACCGCTGGATCAGCAACGTCGAGCTCCTGTTCCCACATCCCAACCATCACGGCGTTGTGATACTCCGTATGGAGCCCAGCCGCGCGAGCAAGCTCACCCAGCTCCAAGGCCAGGTGCGTATTCGGTACCCGCTCGGGATGCGGTGCATAGGCGAAGCCGCAGTCCTCGAACATCTGCGCGACATCTACGAAATGCTCCGCACCATATTTTGCTACTAGCTCAGAGCGGGGGATGCCTTCGGCCGGATACTCGGGATGGAGATCCCACGGTAGCCATTCGACCTCGACCGCAAACTCGCGCTCAAGCCAGGCAGCACGTTCGCACGCCACCTTACAGAATGGACAGAGGAAGTCCGAGACGATCTGCACCTGCAGGCGCTTGCTTATCGGTTGTCTCCCAGAGCGTCATCATGAAAACCCTCAAGATCAAGCATCAGTTGCCGTTCCGCAGCGATCCGCTGACGGCGGACGTCCAGCACGCGGCGCAGCACGATCTGGACCGAACCGGCGACAGGAATCGCCAGCAGCGCACCAATCACACCAAGCAGCGAGGCACCGACGAGCACGCTCACGACGACGATAAACGGCGAGACGTCGATGCTCTTGCGCATCACGATGGGCTGGATAATGTGGTTCTCGACAAACTGGTAGACAACCGCCATCACCAGCATGATGATGCCCGCCGTCAGCGACGTCGTCAGCGCCACCAATACGGCCACAAGCGAGCCGATCGTGGCGCCGACGAGCGGAACAATGTCGAGCAACGCGACGAGCAGCCCTAGCGCGAGGGCAAAGGGAACACCCAGGATCCAGGCCGTGACGCCGGTCACGGTGCCGGCAATGGTGGCAATAAAGAGCACCCCAGCGGTCCAGCGGGCGATCGTGCCATTGACCTGATCGAAAACCTCGAGCGAGCGATCGGCATGCCCTGGTCGCAATAGTTCCGTGATGGTGCGCAGGAAACGTGGAATCTCAAGCAACAGAAACAGCGTCATGAACAGCACTGTCAAGCTCTTGCCAAAGCCGGTCACAACTGCCGTCGCGACACCGAGCAGACTGCCGGCCTGGGCGGGTAACTTGCTCGAGTACTGCGCGGCCCCATCGCTGAGGTGCTCGATCACGTTGTAGCGCGCATCGAACTCGCGAAACGGACCCCAGTTGCGCAACTCGTCGAGCAGTCCGGGTGCGCGGGTTGCAAACGAGCGGGTCTCCTCGTAAAGCGGAGTCAAGAGGGCGCTGAGGAAGGCGATCAGGATGATGATCAAACCAAGCACGACAATCACCGAGGCAATCCCGCGGCGATTACCGAGCTTACGCTCGATCAGCGTCACCAGTGGGTTGAGCGCTAGCGCGAGAAACGCAGAGATCAAGACAAGTTCGCCGATTGCACGCACCTGCCAGAACACGTAGATGATCAGTAGAAACGCGCTCGCCGTCAGCAATATCCGCAGCAGGGTACGCGTCGAAACGGTGATTTCGACGCGGCTCTCTGGGTTAGGAACGTGGCTCACGCCCCGAGTGTACCGTGCGCGGGGTACGCTCCTCTACCAATGAGTGAACGCGACCTCACGTTGATAACGGGCGGCTCGGCCGGCATCGGTCTGGCTTTGGCCCGTCGTTTGGTGCGTCCGGACGGCGACCTGCTGCTCGTGGCGCGCGGACCGAAACGCTTGGCGGCTGCGGGTCGCGAACTGGGCTGTGAGACACTCGTCGCCGATCTCGCGTCTGCCGATGGGATAACAGCGCTCGCAGAGCGTCTGTCGGACTGGCGTCGAATCGGACTCGTGGTTAACAATGCGGGCGGTCCATTTCGCGCACCACTAATCGAGCACGATTCGGACGAGGCGGCGCGCGCGATCGACCTGCTCTATCTCGCGATGGTGCGTGTCACCGCTGTTGCCTGGCCCGGGCTACTCGCGGCAGGCGGGTCCGTCGTTAACGTCGTCAGCGTTGCGGGCACCGTGGCGACGGGTTCGGCTCCACATTACGCGGCGGCTAAGCATGCGGCGATTGCCTGGTCACGCGGGCTTCATGTCGAGGCTGCGGCAGTTGGCGTGCACGTCTTGACAGCGAACCCGGGTCCGGTTGCCACCTCTGCATTTCCGCACGACCGCTTGCGACAGCACCGCTGGTTGCGGCATGCCGTGATCGACGAGGATCGCTGTGCTGCGTCGATTCTGCATGCGCTCGAGCGGCGGCGCTCGGAGTCGTTTCAGCCGGAGTGGTGGCGGGTGGCGGGCATCGCTCAGGCGATAGCACCGGGCACGGTGGCGCGCTTGGCACGACGCTCCCGCGAGCGCTTCGGCTAGCCGCGCGGAGCGAAACCGATGCGTTCGCGCACCAGCTCGACCGTCGGCACCGCCAACGAACGCGCACTGGTAGCACCGACGTTGAGGAGGCGCACGACTTCGCCCGGATCCGCGGCCAACTCGGCGTAGCGCGTCTGCAATGGCTCGAGTAGTGTCACGACGGCGTCGGCGACGTCCTGCTTAAAGTCGCCGTAGCCCCTGCCGTCATAGCGTGCTTCCAGCGTTTGCACAGGGACGTCCTCGATTGCCGACAGCAGGAGCAAGAGGCCCGTGATGCCGGGCTTGTTTTCCGCGTCGGCGCGCACGATGCCGTCGGAGTCAGTGACGGCCGACATCACCTTCTTACGCAGGCGTGCAGGCGTATCGAGCAGCAGCAGCGTGCCCTGTTCGGTGCCGCCAGTCGTCGACATTTTTTTCGTTGGCTCTTGTAGATCCACAATCCTCGCACCGGCAGTTGGGATCTGAGCCTGCGGCACGACGAACGTCTCGCCGTAGCGACCATTGAAGCGCAGCGCGATGTCGCGCATCAGTTCGAGGTGCTGACGCTGGTCCTCGCCGACCGGGACCAGATCTGACTGATAGAGCAGAACATCAGCAGCCTGCAGAACGGGGTAGTCAAATAGTCCAACGGAGACGGACTCTTGCCCACCGGACTTGTCTTTGAACTGCGTCATCCGGCGGAGTTCGCCCATCGTGGCGGTGCAGTTTAGGTACCAGGCCAACTCCATGTGTTCGGAGACATGACTCTGGGCAAACAGCGTCGACTGCTTCGGATCGAGGCCGGCCGCAAAAAGCAGAGTCGCGAGTGACAGCGTCGCGTCGCGTAAAGCGGTCGGCTCGACAGTCACTGTGATCGAATGCAGGTCGACGATGCTGTAGAGACACTCGTGGTCGCTCTGGCTTGTCACCCAGTGGCGAATCGCACCGAGGTAGTTGCCAATGTGCTTGTCGCCAGTGGGCTGGATGCCGGAGAAGATACGCGCCATGCACAAACCGTACCGACCGGCCTGCCGGTACGCGTCGCCGTCTGGTACGGTCGCTTGGTGACCGAGCAGGGCAAGGATCCACTGGATCGCATCCGCGATCGACTCGAGGAACTCTCGCCGAACGACCAACGCGTCGCTGAGGCGGTGCTGCGCGATGCCACGGGCGTGGCGTTTGGCTCGGCCGATGCCTTGGCGGTCTCGGCTGGCGTTTCAAAGGCAGCGGTCGTCCGCTTTGGCGCCCGGCTTGGCTATGGCGGCTTTAGTGGGTTGCAGGATGCGCTGCAGGCGGGCATCCGCGATCGCCTCGGCGGCGACCTCGACCCTGAGGTGTCGGGCTCGGGCACGCTGGTCGATCGCTGGCTGGAGGCGGTCGAACGTAATCTGCGGACGGTCACCGGCAACACGCCAGCCGTCACGTTGGACCGAGCAGCTGCACTGCTCGAATCGGGAGAGGGCTGGATCCATGTCTTTGGTCAGCGCGCCAGTGCCGCTGTCGCCGAGTACGCCTACTTCCTACTCAACCCGATGCTGCCGAACGTCGTGCGCGTCGAGGCGGGAGAGTCCGCTCTGGCCGACCGCCTGATCGGCGTCGGACCGGAGGATCGTCTGCTCGCCTTTACCTTTCGGCGCTACGCCAAGGTGACGACCGAGGTGGCCGCTTTCTTTCATGAAGCCGGCGCACCGGTCGTTTTGGTGACCGACTCGACCGCCGCGCCGGCGGCCAAATTCGCGACAGAGGTCTTGATCTGCGCCGACGATTCTCCCGCGCCATTCCCAACCGCCGTGACCGGCATCTTCCTCGTCGAACTCTTGGCAGCCACGCTACTCGAACGGAATCCCGCCTCGATTGGACGGCGGCTCGAGGACGCTGAGCGAACTTGGGGCCGCTTCGGAACGTATGGCGAGAGCGTCGACGTCGAAACCTAGGCGTACTGCCGACGCGCCAGCACGATAATCTGGCTTGGTGCGCGGCTCGGCGCCGTGCTTGGTCGCGGAAGAACCCTGCTCAAGACGCCGGTCACGCCAAAACTGCGACGCTACGCCCGCGATCTCGCCCTCGGCAGGTTGCCCCATGCAGACCGTTACCAGGAACTCCGCTACCGTTTCTGGAGGCGAGCGTGGCGAAATGGCAGACGCGCCAGGTTTAGGTCCTGGTGGGGGAAACCCCGTGGAGGTTCAAGTCCTCTCGCTCGCATCGTGTTCGATTGGGTCGAACATTGGCTCGCATCCTTTAGGATGCGCGTCCCCGCACAGGGCTGATTCGTCGGAGACAGATACGCATGGAAACTGCCGTAGAGCACCTCGAAGAGAACAAGGTCAAAATCATCGTAGAGATCGACGTACACGACGTTGATCACGCGTTCGAACATGCCCTTGCCGACATGGCCAAGGACGTCCGCGTCCCGGGCTTTCGCCCGGGCAAGACGCCGATCGCAGTCGTGCGCCAGCGCGTGGGCGAGGAGGCACTCGCAGAGGAGGCACTACGCTCGCACATCAATGGCTGGTGGACACGAGCCTGCAGTGCTGCCGCGATCGATGGTATCGATCAGCCTGAGATCAATTGGCCCACGATGCCCGTGCCAGGCCAGTCGTTCAATTTTACCGGAATAGTCTCGGTACCACCGAAGGCCGAGCTGCCTGCCACACTAGAATTGCAGGCCGTGCGTCCCACCGTGGAGGCCACCGACGAGGTGATCGACGCCGAGATCGAGCGCATTCGTACTGCGGGAGCAACCTTTCAGCCGATCGATTCGCCCGTTGAGGCAGGCCATCAGGTCTTGGTCGACATGAGCGGAGCGGTCGACGGCAATCTGATCAAGGATGCCCAGGCCACCGACCTGCTGGTCGAGGCCGGCGCGGGGCGTCTACTCGACGAACTTGACTACGCGATCATCGGGATGCGTGCGAACGAGTCGCGCGAGGTAACGATGACGCTCCCAGCCGCGCAGAAGCCGAAGAAGCTCGCGGGTCGCGAGGCGGTCTTCACGATCACCGCCAAGGAGGTTCGCGCCCGCGTTATGCCCGACCTCGATGACGCGTTCTCGAAGGAGATGGCTGGGTTCGACACACTCGCGGAACTCCGCGCCGACATCAAGACCGCGCGCGAGGAGACGGCGCTGCGCGATGCCGACGGACAGTTCCGTCGTAACGTGCTGCAGGATCTTGGTGCCCAGGCAATCGTCCAGGTGCCGCCCGCGATGGTCGGACGCCGTATCGACGATCGCCTCCAGACGATGGCGCGCTCGCTCGGCCAGCAGGGCATTCAACTCGAGCAGTACATGCAAATGATGGGTCGCGACCTCAACAGCCTCGCGATGGAACTGATGCCCGAAGCAGAACGCGAGGTGCGCGAAGAACTCGCACTCGACGCCTACGCAGAACGACAAAAGATTGTCATCGACGACGACAAACTGCGCACATTCATTACTGAACAGGCCAACGAAGAGAACGAGGCTGAGGAGGTCGTGGAGCGCATCATGAACGACGCCGCCATGCGGGAGGACGTGCGCAGGGACCTCCAATTGCGTGACGCGTTGGATCAGGCCGTCGCCGCAGCGAAGGAGATTACGCCGGAGCAGGCCGAAGCACGAGCGAACGCTCGTGAGCCGAAGGTCGTGGAACCGGCGAAAGCGGAGGGGGGGACGTCGGATGACGAATCCACATCCTCCGAGCAGGAAAACTAGACACCCGTACCGAAAGGTCACATCGTGAGCCCACTGGTCCCCATGGTCGTCGAGCAGACGTCGCGCGGCGAACGCGCCTTCGACATCTACTCGCGCCTTCTCAGCGAGCGCATCATCTTCCTCGGTACGCCGGTAGATGATCAGATCGCCAACTTGATCGTTGCGCAGTTGATCCACCTCGAGTCCGAGGATCCGGACAAGGACATCTCGCTCTACATCAACTCGCCCGGCGGTTCCGTCTACGCCGGCATGGCGATCTACGACACCATGCAATTTATCAAGCCGGACGTGCAAACGATCTGCGTCGGCATTGCGATGTCGATGGGTGCCTTCATCTTGGCCGGCGGCGCGAAAGGTAAACGCATGTCGCTGCCGAACAGCAAGATCCTGATTCATCAGGTCTCGGCTGGTTTCCAAGGCCAGGCCACCGACATCGAGATCCACGCCCGCGAGATCATCGACATGCGCCAGAACCTGGATCGACTGCTCTCGCTGCACACCGGTCAGCCGGTCGAGAAGATCAAGCAGGACACTGAGCGCGACAACTTCATGAGCCCGCTTGAGGCGAAGGAGTACGGAATTATCGACCAGGTTATCGAGCACCGCTAATGAGCCGGGCGCCCGACACCAGCGAGCAGCTGCTGTGTTCCTTCTGCGGTAAGTCGCAGCGACAGGTACGCAAGCTGATCGCGGGACCGGGCGTCTATATCTGCGACGAGTGCATCGATCTCTGTAACGAGATCATCGAGGAGGAATTGAAGGCGCCGACGTCGCTCGAGGGCCGCTTACTCCCCGCGCCCCAGGAGATCTATGGCGTCCTCAACGACTACGTGATCGGCCAGGAAGAGTCGAAGCGGATGCTCGCCGTCGCCGTCTACAACCATTACAAACGCGTCCGGATGGTCAATGAGTCGGACGGAGACGTCGAACTTGGCAAGTCGAACATTCTCATGCTCGGTCCGACGGGCTGCGGCAAGACGCTGCTGGCCCAGACGCTGGCGCGCATCGTTGACGTGCCCTTTGCGATTGCCGATGCCACAGCCCTGACTGAGGCCGGCTACGTCGGTGAGGACGTCGAGAACATCCTCCTCAAGCTGATCCAAGCAGCGGACTTCGACATCAAGAAGGCCGAGACGGGGATCATCTACATCGACGAAGTCGACAAGGTTGCCCGCAAATCGGAGAACCCCTCGATTACTCGCGACGTTTCGGGAGAGGGCGTTCAGCAGGCACTCCTAAAGATTCTCGAAGGCACGATTGCCTCCGTCCCGCCGCAGGGTGGGCGCAAGCATCCTCACCAAGAGTTTCTCTCGATCGACACCACCAACATTCTCTTTATCTGTGGTGGCGCGTTCGCTGGACTTGACCGCATCGTCGAGCGCCGGGTGAGCAAAAACAGCATCGGTTTCGGTCGGGAAGACCCTGAGCCCCGTCGCGTCGAGCGCTCCGAACTGTTGCAAGAGGTGCGGCCCGAAGACCTCGTGCAGTTCGGTCTGATCCCGGAGTTCGTCGGTCGTATGCCGATCATCACCGCGGTGCATCAGTTGGGTCGTGAGGACCTCGTCCAGATCCTCGTTGAGCCCAAGAACGCGCTGACCAAGCAGTACCAACGCTTCTTCGAATACGACAGCGCCGAACTCATCTTCCACGAGGATGCGCTCTGGGCGATCGCCGACAAGGCGCTCGAACGCGAGACCGGTGCCCGCGGACTGCGCTCGATCATCGAGAGCGCCCTCACGGACGTGATGTTCGAGTTGCCGTCCCGCACGGACATCGCGCGCTGCATCGTCACCCGCGAGACGATCGAACGCGGTACTCGGCCAACACTCGTGACGGCCGGCGGGCACGCGTCGATCGACGAGCCGGCCGAAGAGTCTGCGTAGGCCGTCGTGGCCGGCGCCGTCCGGATCAACCGGTACCTCGCCGCAGCCGGTTTAGGTACACGGCGCGAGGTTGAGGGTCTCATACGCACCGGGCGTGTTACGATCAACGGCTCTCGCTGCGAGGATCCTTCGACCCGTGTCCAGTTTGGTGACGACGTGTTGCTCGACAACACAGCACTAGCGGCAGGCCCCACCGGCGTTGTCCTTCATCGCGAAGTGGGGATGGGGCTGGCGATCGTTCACCCTGGCACGCTGTACCCCGTCTTGCCGCTCGACGGCAATGCCAGTGGCATCGAGTTGCTGCTTTCGGACCAACGACTGGCTCAGCGCCTTGCCGATCCACTGTTTCCACTCGCGGCTCAGGTTGGTCCAAGACACCGCCGGCTTCGCCTTGGTGGGATTGGCCTCGACGGGCTCGAGCCAGGCGACTGGCGACCACTCGCGCCTCGAGAGCTACAGCGATTACGGCGTGGCGCACGGCTCCCACCGACGGCGGGGTAGCCTGTGTCTATGAGTACCGGATTTATCGGCATCATCAGCCTCGACGTGCGCCTACCTGTGAGTGCGACGTTGAAGGACCGACGCAGTGCGCTGGCCAAGTTGAGGCACGGACTGCAGGAGCGGTATGGCGTCGCCATCGCCGAGGTTGGCAGTCTCGACACGCCCGCACACGCCCAGTTGACAGCAGCACTCGTACAGCAGACAGCCCAAGCCTGCGACCAGCGGGTCGCGGAACTGGAGCGGTGGCTCGAGGAGCGCGACCTCGATGTCACTGTCACCCAGATTCGCACGATCACTCCGGAGGATCTGGCATGAAACGCGGTGGCAAAGAGCGAGGCCGCCGCATCGATGGACTGCTGCGCGAGGTGATCAGCGAGAAGATCGCGCGGCTTAGCGACCCGCGTCTACGGGGCGTCACGGTCGTCGAGGTGCGAGCCTCGAGGGACACCGCTGTGGCGGACGTGTTCGTCCAGTTGCACGGAGTTGAGAAGGTTAAAGTCAAGGCGCTAGCCGGTTTAGAGGCTGCCCGACCTGTGCTGCAAGGCGCCATCAATAGCGAGCTGTCGCTGCGCAACACACCGGTGTTGCGCTTTATCAACGACCAGTCGATCGATCGTGCGAATCGGATTGACAAACTCTTGCAAGAACACGCACCGAGCGAACTCGGTGACAACGTATGACGACCGCACTCGATCTGTCCGCAGCCGCCGCGCTGCTGCGCGCGCATGCGCGCGTACTGGTTGCCTGCCATGAGGCGCCTGACGGCGATGCGCTCGGCTCGTTGGTCGGCCTGGGTCTATCGCTCCGCAACGCGGGCTGGGACGTGGTTCTCTGGGCCCCCGGTGACTCCCCCCTTCCAGACGACTACAGGTGGCTTGGTCTTGACGAAGCGAAGCGCTTGCCGCCCGCGGATGCCTCAGAACGGTTGCTTGTTACTGTCGATTGCGGATCCGCCGAGCGGCTCGGTAGCGACGGTCCGGCCACCGTCGCGACGGCTTCGGCGTCGATCAATCTCGACCATCATGGTGACAACACCTGCTTTGCGGGCGTCAACGTGGTCGATGCCAACTCCCCGTGCGCCACGATCCTTGTGCTGCACCTCCTGCGCGCGCTCGACCTGCCGATCACCCTGGAGGTTGCCGAGGCGCTCTACGTCGGCATCGTCACGGACACAGGACGCTTTATGTACGCCAACGCATCCGCGGAGTCTCATCGGGTGGCCGCCGAACTGATCGAACTGGGCGTCGACCCCGCTCAGATCTTTCGACGCCTCTACGAAGGAAAACCGGCTTCACGCGTGCAGCTACAAGCCCGCATCCTGAGTTCGCTCGAACTGCGCCTCGATGGGCGACTCGCCGTCGCCTACGTGACGCTTGCCGACCTCGATGCGACGAACGCCAGCGAAGCCGATGCGGAGGGCGTGATCGACGCACTCCGGTCGATTGCCGGTGTCGAGGTCGCAGCCTTAGTTGGTGCGCCACGCTCGGGGGAGGGTCGGGTCCACAAGTGCTCGCTACGGAGCGCGCAACCACACGTCGATGTGGCCCGGATCGCACACGCCGGTGGCGGCGGCGGTCACACGCTTGCCGCCGGTTTCGCGGTCGAAGGTTCCGCCGCAGACGTAGTTGTGTTGATCGAGCGGGAGCTGCGCGGTGCCTGAGGGAATTCCCCCTGGTCTTGTATTGGTTGACAAGCCGGCCGGTATCAGTTCTTTCGGAGCTATCTCGCGACTGCGGCCAACCTACGGCAAGAAGTTAGGGCACGCCGGCACTCTCGACCCGTTCGCCACGGGTCTCCTGTTGGTCCTGACGGGTCGTGCGACACGCCTTGCACCCTACCTTGTCGGTGCCGACAAGACCTACGAGGCGACCATCCAGTTTGGCGTGCACTCCACGACAGAGGATCCGGAAGGCGAGTTGACGGCCACCGGGAAACAGACCTCGGAGCAGGCCGTCTGTGCTGCGCTGCCACAGTTGACAGGCGAGATCAATCAGATTCCACCGGCGGCCAGCGCGATCCACATTGACGGTGAGCGTGCCTATCGGCGTTTCCGGCGTGGCGAGACGGTTACCGTGCCGACACGACGCGTTGCCGTCAACGCCTTCACGCTGATGCACTTCGACTTTAACTCTCAACAGGCCACAGTGACAGTGCGTTGCGGATCGGGCACCTACATCCGCAGCCTCGCCCGCGACCTCGGCGAACTCGTTGAAACGGGAGCCTATCTGACTCAGTTGCGACGAACAGAGGTCGGTTCGTTCTCTGTCAGCGCCGCCAGCGCACCGGATCTGATCGCAGCCGCGCCGGCTGGTGCCCTGGCGTGGCTTCCTTCTCGGGCCGCGGTCGCCGGCCTCGAACAGAGAACGCTGACGTCTGACGAACGCGCTGTCGTGGGACACGGCGGCCGCATTGCCGTCGACCTCGGCGGTGACGATGATGTTGCGCTGCTCGACGTGGCCGGAGAACTGATAGCCGTGGCTCGCGTCGAGGCGGGCGTTGCCGTGCCGAAGATCGTGCTGGTTCCGGCATGACGTTGACGCTGTATCAGAGCCTCAATGAGGTGCCGCCGCGGCGTCGCTGCGTCGCACTTGGAACCTTCGATGGCGTCCACCTCGGTCATCAGGCCGTAATCGCTGCTGCAGTCGAGATGGCGCATGCACTCGAGTCTGTGCCGTGTGCCGCAACCTTCCACCCACGCCCCGTCACCCTGCTGCGTCCAGGCACACCCGCCGATACGCTCGCCGGGGTCACGCAACGCGTACGCTTGCTGGGTGAGGCCGGGGTAGAGGAGGTCGTACTGCTGCGCTTCACGCCAGTCATCGCGGCACTCAGTGCTGAGGAGTTTGTCGATTACATTCTCGTTGAACAGCTTGGGGCCGTGGGCGTCGTCGTCGGCGAGGATTTTCGGTTCGGGCATGATCGAGCGGGCACAGTCGACGTTCTCCGGCGCCTCTGTGCCGAGCGGGGCGTCGAGGTTGCCGCCATTCAGCTCGTCGACTCCGATCGCGAGAAGATCTCGTCATCGCGTATCCGTCACCTCGTCGCGGAGGGAGACGTCGTGCACGCCGGACGACTACTCGGTCGTCGTGTCTCGGTTGAGGGCGCCGTGGTACATGGCGACCACCGTGGACGGGAGATCGGCTTCCCGACGGCCAACGTTTCGCTCGTACCAGGACAACAGATTCCTGCCGAAGGGGTCTACGCTGGTTGGGCTTTGCTCTCGCCGGGCGAGCAGCGCTTTCCTGCGGCGATCAGCATCGGTCGTAACCCGCACTTCGGCGATGTCGCCGACGTGCGGGTCGAGGCCCATCTGCTCGACTACGACGGCGCCGAGATCTATGGCGCACCGATCCGTCTGGAGTTCGTCGAACGGCTGCGCAGCCAAGAGGTCTACGACGATCTTGATGCTCTCATCGCGCAAATCGGGTGTGATGTGGCAGACGTACGTATCGTGACGGCCACGAAACGACGGTAGGGTTGATTTGATGCGCTTCGGACTCGTGCTCACGCTCTGCCTCTACGTCGCAGCGCTGACCGGCAGCGCGCTGGCGGCAACGCCCCGCATCGTCGGCGGGCAGGAGGCTACCGCTGCCGATTGGGGTTTTGTCGCCGCTCTGGAGACCAAGCACGGCTCGTCGTTCTGTGGCGGCGCGGTCGTGGCGCCCCAATGGGTCTTGACCGCCGGACACTGCCGCCTCTACTCCGCCTCTGCCGTCCAAGTGGTAGCCGGCGCGACAGATCTCGCTGCGCCCAATCGCCAAGTGCTGATGGTCGATCGCCAACTTCGCCACCCGCTCTATAGACAGCCAGTGAAGGGCGCACCACGCGCGGACCTCATGCTCGTGCATCTCACCTCAGCAACGACGGCCCCCGTGATCCCGATCGCGACCGGAACGAAGGCCCCGGCGGTCGGCACGCTGCTGCACGTGGCCGGCTGGGGCTCAACCGCATACTCCTCGCGCGACGATACCTACGGTCCAGGCGTCACTCTGCTGCGACAAACGGCCGTGCGTGTCAGTCCGGCGGACACCTGCGCAACGGCGTACGGCACGAAGGCTTTTGCAACGGCGGCCATGTTCTGCGCTGCGTTACCAGACAAGGATGCGTGTGCGGGGGATAGTGGTGGTCCACTCGTCAGTGGTGCTGGCGCGAGCGGCATCTTGGTTGGCGTCGTCTCGTGGGGTACAGGCTGCGCGCTCAACGACTATCCCGGCGTCTACTCGCTGGCCGCCCACAATCGCTGTTGGATCGAGAGCACGATCGGCCTGCCCGGCGCACCCGACGTCGCCTTGGCAACGGACGATGGTTCGTTGGTCGTCAACTGGGAGTCGAGTAAGCCGTGCGTGGAGGCAACAGACCCAACGGGTTTCCGGATCCGCATCGCCGAAACCGGCCACCAAATTGACGTTGGAGGAACAGTCCGCCGACTCGATTTAGCGGGGCTAGTCAATGGTGCACCATTGACGGTGCTCGTCAGCGCCCTCAATATCAACGGTGAGGGACCGGCCGCCAGCAAGACGGCCACCCCCGGACCGAACCTCGTCACAGCAGTGGAGGCCGTTTGGTCGGCCTATCGGCAGGTCACGACGACGTTCGTGCTCGCCCCGCACGCGACTGACGTGCAGTGGCGGATCGAGGGCGGCTCTGACCTGAAGTTCAAGGCGGCCCCCTGGCAAGTCGCGCCGGCCGCTAGCGAGCCGACGATCATCTCCTTCGCTCGTAGTGGCGTGCCCCGTGGTCGACAACTCGAGTTCCGCATCGCCACCTTCGACGGCGCCATCACGAGCACCACCGAGCGAATCGAACTGAGCGTGGCAACGCCTCCGGTGGCGATCCGACGTCCGCACCTGCGCGGGACGGCCGCCGTCGGCACCACGCTACATTGCGATCTAGGCCACTGGTCGGGTACGCGCCCCTTCGTCGTGGTGCGCCAATGGCTGCGGGACGATCAGGCACTGGCAGACCAAACGGCTGCAACGTTTGTTCCTCGCACCGTCGATGCCGGAAGGACCGTTGCCTGCCGGGTCACCATCTCGGGTCCGGGTGGAATCGTCAGGCGGACAACCTCTGGACTCGTGATCGCCTCTTAGCCGACAGGAGCGTCGGTTTCGTCGCCATCGTGCCGTCGTGCGACGCCGTCCAAACGCGCTGCGGCCGCGACGGCCTGGGCGACGTTCTCGACGACCTTGCGATTGAAGACGCTTGGCACGATGTAGTCGGGTGCGAGTTCGTCGGTCGTGATCACGTCGGCAATCGCTTTCGCGGCGGCGATCTTCATGCCCGACGTAATCTCTCGGGCCCGAACATCGAGTGCGCCACGGAAGATACCGGGGAAGGCCAGCACGTTGTTGATCTGATTCGGATAGTCACTACGCCCTGTGGCCATCACGGCGACAATGCCTTCGACCTCGCCGGGCAGCACTTCTGGCGTCGGGTTCGCCATCGCGAAGACGATCGGCTTTGCGGCCATCGACCGCACCATCTCCACGGTAATTGTGCCGGGCCGAGAGAGCCCAATCACGACGTCCGCGTCAGCTACCGCCCCAGCCGCTTGACCCGTCAGGCCGAGCGGATTCGTGCGCTCGGCGTAGGCCAGAAGCGTGCTGTCGAGGCCGGGGCGATCGCGATGAACGATGCCATCGATATCACAGCCAATAATGTGGGTCGCCCCGCCAGTCAGCAGCATTTCCGTGACGGCAGTGCCGGCTGCACCGGTTCCGATAATGGCAATTCGAACCTCCTCGAGTTCCTTCCCAACCACGCGGAGAGCGTTACGAAGGGCAGCGAACACCGTGATCGCGGTGCCGTGTTGGTCGTCGTGGAAGACGGGAATATCAAGTGCCGCCTGGAGGCGACGTTCGATCTCAAAGCAGCGCGGCGCGGCGATATCCTCAAGGTTGATGCCTCCGAAGGCGGGGGCGAGGGCTTTGACACACAAGACAATCTCGTCAGGATCCGTTGTATCGAGACAGATCGGCCAGGCGTCAACGCCTCCAAACTCTTTGAACAACATCGCCTTCCCCTCCATCACCGGCATCGCAGCTTCGGGCCCAATATTGCCTAGACCGAGCACGGCTGTGCCGTCGGTGACAACAGCGATCGTGTTGCCCTTGGACGTGAGATTCCAGACCATCTCCGGCTCGTCGACAATCGCCTGACAGACGCGTGCCACGCCGGGGGTATAGGCCATCGAAAGATCGTCGCGGGTGCGAATCGACACCTTGGGAGCCATCTCGATCTTGCCGCCCGTGTGCATCAAGAACGTGCGGTCCGAGACATTGACGACGCGGATGCCATCGATGGCGCGGATCGCATCGACGACGCGGTAGCCGTGCTCCTCATTCGCACACAGCACGCTGATGTCGCGCACGACCGACCCTGTATCGACGCGTACGAGATCAATCGCACCGAGGACCGCATCGGCCTCGCCGATCACAGCGGCAACACGAGCGAACTGCCCAGGTTCGTGCGGAATCACCGCGCGAATCGTCAAACTGTAGGACGCGGAGTGGTGCGTAGCCATCATTCGCAGCGTAGCGTGGTTGCGGTGCGACTAGTCTCCCTCTATGCCCAAGAAGGCCTCCGAACTCGACCTCAACGATGGACCGGCACGCGCCAGTCGCCTATTCCTCGTCGACGGCAACTCGCTCGCCTACCGAGCGTACTACGCGTTGCCCGAGGATTTTGCGACCAGCACGGGGTTCCCGACCGGGGCGCTGTTCGGGTTTGCGAGCATGCTGCTGAAGCTACTGCAGGACTACACACCGAGCGGCGTGATTGTCTGCTGGGACGAGAAGCCAACCGAGCGACTTGCGCTGCACCCGGGCTACAAGGCGACACGTAAGCCGACGCCAGAGTTGCTTAAACAACAGCGCGCGTTTTTTCCCGAACTCGTCGAGGCGTTCGGCTATCGCAACCTCAGTGTCCTGACGCGCGAAGCCGATGACGTGATCGGCACGCTTACGCGGATCGCCGACGAACAGGGCATCGCCACCTGTGTCGTCTCGACAGACCGTGACGCTTTTCAGCTCGTCTCCGATCGCGTTTGCCTGATGATGACGCCGCGTGGCATGACCGACGTGCTCGTCTACACGCCCGCCCGGGTAGCCGAACGGCTCGGCGTGCCCCACACGGCGGTACCCGATCTGATCGGCCTAAAAGGTGACACGTCCGACGACATCCCGGGGGTGCCTGGGATTGGCGAGAAGACCGCCGCCGAACTGTTGCAACGATTTGGCTCTCTCGAGGGCGTCTACGACCATCTTGAAGAGATCAGTGGTCCGAAACGCAAGCAGTCATTGCTCGACCACCGCGAGGATGCGTTTCGATCACGCGAATTAGGCACGATCGTGCGTGACATCCCCGAATTGGCTGACTTTAATCCTGCTGGCGAAATGGGTTCCCCACCCGATCGGTCGCGTCTCGCCGAGTTGTTTCGCACGTGGGAGATGCACGCGTTGCTGCGCCGACTCGACGACCTCGAGACGCTGCTGCCGGCGTTGACGCTCAACACGCCTGTGGCGACCGGACCAGTGCTGCGAGGTGAGGTCATAACCGGCGTCGACTTGGCTGTTGCACTGTCCGACTGTAGCGAGGCTGGCGTCGCCATCGTCGACGGATTTCTCGCCGTCGCGAGCGATGCCGGCAGCTGGGTTGTGGCCGCAGACGAAGCGGGCCTCGCCGACGCGCTGGACGGACCCGGCCTGATCGCTCATGACGCCAAGGTTACGTTGCGTGTACTCGGCGCCGAACGGATCGCCCCAGCCTTCGATACGGCCTTAGCGGCGTACCTGCTCGACCCAGGGCGCAGCGGCTATGCCTTTGACGACCTGTTGCGCGAGTACGGGCTGGCGATCGAGACCGACGGCGACGGCAGCGAGGCACTGCGGCAGGCACTCGGGGCGCGCAGGCTCTACCCACTCTTGTCTGAGCGTCTTGCCGATCGCCATCTGCTCGGGCTACTCGCCGATCTCGAACTGCCACTCGTGCCCGTCTTGGCCAAGATGGAACGCGTTGGAATTGCCGTCGACAGCCCTGCGCTGGAGGCCATCGCCGAGCGCTGTGCAATCGAGCTTGCGGAATTGGAAACGGAGGCCCACCGTTTAGCGGGTGGACCGTTTGCCCTAGGCTCGCCAAAACAGTTGGGAGAGATCCTGTTTGGTCGACTCGAACTTCCGGTCCAGAGTTCGGGTAAGACCGGACCCTCAACGGATCGCACCGTGCTGGCGAAACTGCGCTCCCGCTCACCGATCATCCCGATCATCGAGCGCTGGCGCGAATTGTCCAAGCTGTTGTCGACGTATCTGCGTGCACTACCCGAGGCAGCGGCGGACGATGGGCGGGTCCACACCACGTTTTCGCAACACACAGCAGCCACGGGGCGCCTCTCCTGCACCAGCCCAAACCTGCAGGCGATTCCCGTGCGAACCCCAATCGGTCAAGAGATTCGCGCCGCCTTCGTCGCGGCGCCTGGACGTCAGTTGATTGCCTGCGACTACTCACAGGTCGAGTTGAGGATCCTCGCGCACCTGTGCCAAGAGCCGGGGCTCGTCGATGCGTTTCGCCGTGGTGAGGATGTCCACCTCGCAACGGCCGCAGAGGTCCTCGGTAAGCCAGCAGGCGATGTCACGAAAGAGGAACGGGACCGAGCCAAGGCCGTCAACTTCGGGATCATCTACGGGATCTCAGCCTACGGCCTGGCCGAGCAGTTGGAGATCGACCGCGACGTCGCCCAACAGTACATCGACACATACTTGGGACGCTATCCAGCAGTGCAGGCCTTTATCGCCTCAACGATTGCGGATACGGCCGAGCGTGGCTATGTACGAACCCTGCTTGGCCGTCAACGACCGATCCCCGAGTTGCGGGCTCAAAATCGTCAGATCCATCAGTTGGGCGAGCGGTTGGCGGTCAATTCGCTGATCCAAGGCAGTGCAGCAGACATCATCAAGGTGGCGATGATCGCCTGCGATCGTCGGCTACGCGACGAGCGGCACGATGCCGCGCTCGTCCTGCAGGTGCACGATGAACTCGTCTTTGAGGTTGCCAGCGCGTCTGCAGAGACGGTCTGCGCCCTCGTTGTGGAGGAAATGACGAGCGCCTACACCCTCGATCCGCCGCTGGTTGCCGACGCGGGGATTGGTCCAACGTGGGCCGCAGCCAAGGAGTAGTAGGGGCGCTGTCGCCCCGGATTCGGGCCGCTGGTATCGTTTTCACCGTTGTCGAGCCAACCGGCTCACCTCGCACGCTCACCCGATAAGGACAGTCCTCTACCGATGCCACAGACCACAGAAGAGATGATCGCAGACGATCCGAGCGTTTGGATCGAAGTTAACGGCGAGATGGTGCCGAACTACGACGCAACAATCTCGGAGTTCTCCGAGGGTGACGTTGTCACTGGCAAGGTTGTGCGCATCGACAAGGACGAGGTCCTGATCGACATCGGCTACAAGAGCGAGGGCGTGATTCCTGTCGCGGAACTTTCGATTCGGCGCAGCGTCGACCCGTCTGACGAGGTCGAACTTGGCGAAGAGGTCGATGCGCTGGTGATGACAAAGGAGGATGCAGACGGACGTCTGATCCTGTCCAAGAAGCGCGCCCGCTTTGAGAAAGCGTGGAAGCGCATCGAGGCCGCCGCTGAGAGTGGCGAGCCTGTCGACGGTACCGTGATCGAGGTCGTTAAGGGCGGCCTGATTATCGATCTTGGCGTGCGCGGCTTTCTGCCCGCCTCACTGGTCGATATTCGCCGAGTCCAGGATCTTGAGGAGTTTCGTGGCCAAGAGCTGCGCTGCAAGGTGATCGAGCTCAACCGTTCGCGCAACAACGTCGTGTTGTCACGCCGTGCGATGCTCGAGGAGGAACGCCGTGAGGTGCGTCAACGCATCCTCGATGATCTCGCGCCAGGCAAGACCGTCAAGGGTCTCGTCTCGAACATCGTCGACTTCGGTGCCTTCGTCGATCTTGACGGGATCGATGGCCTGATCCATATCTCCGAACTGTCGTGGAGTCACGTCAACCATCCATCCGAACTGCTTGAGATCGGCCAGGAGGTCGAGGTCAAGGTGCTCGACGTAGACCGCGACCGGCAGCGCATCTCGCTCGGCCTGAAGCAGACGCAAGCAGATCCGTGGCAGCGAGTGCTGGAGAGTTACCAGCAGGGCGATGTCGTGCACGGTCGAGCGACCAAGGTGGTCACGTTTGGCGCCTTCGTTGAGATCTTGCAGGGCGTTGAGGGCCTCGTGCACATCTCAGAATTGGCTGAGCGCCACATCGAGAACCCGCGTGAGATCGTCTCGCAGACAGACCATGTGCTCGTGCGCATCATCGAGATTGATGCCGAGCGTCGACGTCTGTCACTCTCGATGAAACAGGTCTTGCCGGGCGATCCCGTACTCGCGCCGATCAGCCTGATTCCCGGCGGCGGACCGTTTATCGATCCCGATGAGCCGATTGCGGAGCCCGGTGGTGCCCCCGATCTCGAACTCGATCATGTCGAGGAAGGTGAGTACGACCTCGAAGGTCTCCTGCCGCCCGGCATGGCTGCTGAGGTCGCCGCTGCCGTCGTGGCCGAGCATGCCGCCAAGTTGGCTGCCGCTGCTGCTACCGAAGAGACCGTTGTCGAGGCTGAGGTCGAGTCGATCGTCGAAGAGACCGTTGTCGAGGCTGAGGTCGAGTCGATCGTCGAAGCGGCCGTTGCCGAAGTCGCTGTGACCGAGGCTGACGCAGAAGCCACTGAGGCGTAGGCTGGGCCGGTGTCTCGCCGGCCTTTATTGATCGGTCTAACGGGCGCGATCGGCGTCGGTAAATCTTCGGCTCTGACCGCGTTCGCGCTGCGCGGTTGTCCTGTTCTTAGCGCCGATGAGGTCGTGCATGGCCTCTATCTCCAACCCGCCGTGAGGGAACAACTCGTTGCCGAGTTTGGCCCTAGTGTGATTGGTGCTGACGCAACGGTCGACCGATCGGCCGTTGCGCGGCGCTGCTTTGGCGACGCTGATGCATTGACGTGGCTCGAGCAGGTTCTGCACCCGCTGGTTGCGGCACAACTTGAGGTCTGGCTGGCAGGCCTGACGGTCGATCTACAGGCGCCTGGCCTGTGCGTTTACGAATCACCACTGCTGTTTGAGGCCGGGCAGGCAGACCGCTTCGACCGCGTGCTCGTCGTAACTGCACCCGAGGCCGTTCGACAGCGTCGCTTGGCAGAACGAGGAGGGCTCGAGCGGCTCGCTGAGCGGGAGGGACGCCAATGGGATTCCACGCGGCGGCTGGCGGCCGCAGATGACATCCTCGATAACGCTGGGACACCCGAGCAGTTGCAAGAGGCTGTGGACGCGTACATCGCGCGATACGCTGGGTCGTAATGCGTCGACTGTTCGGAGCCCTTCTACTCGTCGTGCTCGTGCTCGGCGCTGTTGCCGTCTATGCCGTGCGGACCGAACCAGACTGGTACCTGCGGGCTCGCTACCCATTGCAGTATCGGACGATTATTGAGGCGCATTCAGTCAATTACGGGCTCGAGCCGGCCCTCGTTGCGGCGGTCATCTACACGGAGTCACGGTTCGATCCGAACGCTGAGTCATCAGCTGGTGCCGTCGGGCTAATGCAGTTACTTCCCGAGACAGCACAGGGGATAGCAGACCGTACCGGTGGCGGTAAATTCCAGACGAACGATCTCTACGATCCAGAACTCAATCTGCGTTATGGCTGCTGGTACCTGACGACGCTCCGTGACAAGTATGCAGACCATCCACAAGCACTCGAACTGGCACTCGCCGCCTACAACGCGGGGCAAGGCAACGTCGATCGCTGGGTTGACGCGACACCGGTGGGCCAGCCCGTCAGGATTCGCTTCCGTGAGACCCGCGACTACGTGCAGCGCGTCGAAGCGCTGCGGTTGATCTATCAACAAGCGTACGGGTTACGCTGACGCGATGCAGTTGACGCCCCGTGAACTCGATCGTCTGCTTGTCTTCCAAGCCGCCGAACTCGCCCGTAGCCGTCTGGCCCGGGGCCTGCTTCTCAACGCACCGGAGGCGATTGCCGTGATCGCCGACGCTGTTTGCGAAGCCGCCCGCGATGGTGCGACCCATGCCGAGGCGGTGGCAATCGGGAGAGCCACTCTTGGTTCCCATCAGGTGCTGCCCGGCACGGCGTCGCTCGTTCAGCACATCGAGGTCGAGGCGTTGTTCTCGGACGGGACACGCCTGCTTGTGATCTCAGGTCCGTTGGGGCCCGCTGAGGTTGCGGGTCCTGGCGCAGTCAGCACGCGTCCGACCCAGCCGCTCGCCGTGCCAGAGACCAGCACTCTCGTGGTCACGAACCGGGCAGCAGTACCAATAGCGGTCACGTCACACTGGCACTTCTTCGAGGCTAACCGGCAACTTGACTTCGAGCGGGCGGCAGCCTGGGGTCGGCGGCTGATGGTCCCGACGGGGAGCACGGTTCGCTGGGAGCCCGGGCAGACCCAAACCGTTACGTTGCGCCCGTTCGCTGGCCGGCGGATTGTCTACGGCTTCGCGGGCCTTGTTAATGGTCCGCTCGACGCCCACGAGGCCTTACCCGCCGCGCTTGCGCTGGCGCGTGAACGCGGCTACCTAGGGGTTGATGCATGACACTCCCCGCCGACGTCTACGCACGGGTCTACGGTCCGACCACTGGCGATCGCATTCGTCTTGGCGATACACACCTTTGGGTTGAGGTGGAACACGACGACCAAGAGCGCGGCAACGAGGTGCTCGCCGGGTTCGCTAAGACCGCGCGGGATGGTCTGATGGCCCAGGCTACGACCGCCGCGGTGGAGATCGCAATCACGCAGGTCGTGGTGGTTGATCCGATCCTTGGCGTCCGTAAAACGACGATTGGCATCAGCGGTGGGCGGATCGTCGCGCTCGGGCGCGCCGGCAACCCGGACATCATGGACGGCGTCGAGGTGGTGCTTGGCACCGACACGGCAATCGTGTCCGGCGAGGGGCTGATTGCGACGGCGGGCGCGATCGACAGTCATGTCCACCTGTTGTCGCCACAGATTATCCCGCAGGCGCTGGCCGCCGGCTTTACGACGCTGGTGATTCAGGACTACGGCCCCGTCTGGAACCTCGGCACCAACCCGATCTGGGCCCTCCAGCACATCTACGCAGCCCTTGACCAGTCGCCAATCAATACCCTGATGCTGACCCGCGGTTCGTCAAGCCGCCCCGAGCCACTGGAGCGAATGTTGCGCGCCGGTGCCGGTGGTCTCAAGATCCACGAGGACGTCGGCGCGCACGCGTCAGCGCTCGAGATGGCACTCCGCGTTGCCGATCACCACGATGTACAGCTCTGCGTCCACACCGACGGGCTCAACGAGTGTCTATCGGTCGAGGATACGTTGGCCTTGGTTGCCGGCCGAACGCTCCACGCGTACCACATCGAGGGCACTGGCGGCGGTCACGCGCCCGACGTGCTGCGTCTTGCAGGACAACCCAACATCCTGACGTCGTCGACCAACCCAACGTTTCCCTTTGGTATCAATACGGCTGCCGAACACACCGCCATGATCGAGGCTGTTCATGTCCTGCAGGACGATCTACCCGGGGACCACCAGCTCGCACTTGATCGCGTGCGCCCAGCCACCATGGCCGCCGAGGACGTACTGCACGATCTCGGTCTGATCCACATGACGTCATCGGATAGTCAGGGCATGGGCCGCATCGGTGAGACCCTCCGACGGACCTTTCAACTCGCGTCGGTTATGCGCGACGCACGCGGAGGCGACGCAAGCGGCCACGACAACGAGCGAGTGTTGCGTTATCTGGCTAAGGCGACAATCAATCCGGCAATTGCGCATGGTATGGCCGACCACGTTGGGTCACTCGAAGTCGGCAAATTGGCCGACATCGTGCTGTGGAGTCCGGCGTGGTTCGCCGTCAAACCGTTCCTCGTGCTGAAGGCTGGTTTTCCGACCTGGGGAATGAGCGGCGATCCGAACGCGTCAACGGCCTTCTCCGAACCAACTCGTATCGCGGCTCAGATCGGTGCACTTGGTACTGCGCCAGCGCGCCTGAGCCTCGCATTCACAAGCCAGGCTGCGGTTGACGGGGGAGCGGCTGCCCTGTTACCGACCGCCAAGCAGTGTGTCGCCGTGCGTGGCACTCGCACACTTGGCGCGGCAGACATGGTTCGCAATACAATGACGGCTGCCGTCCGCGTCGATCCCACGACGCACGCCGTCTCCGTCGACGGCGTGATCGTTGATACTCCGCCGGTCGCTACCGTTCCCCTTTCTGCCCTCCACCTGCTCGGCTGATTATGACCCCTGTTGCCCTCTGTGCACCCGACAAACTCCGCGGCGCTCTTGACGCGCACGAGGCCGCTCAGGCGATGGCCGAAGGCTGCCGCCAGGCTGGCTGGGATACCATCGAGCACCCTCTTGCAGATGGTGGTGAAGGTACCTGCGACGCTATCGTCCGTGGCCGCGGTGGTCGTCGCGAGCAGATCAGCACGCGCGATGCGATCGGCCGGCCCCGTAGGGCCACGCTTGGTGTGCTGCCCGACGGATCCTGTGTGGTGGAGGCGGCCGAGGCAATCGGGTTGGCGCAGATTCCTCGCGGGCGACGCGACGTGATGCGGGCGACCAGCGCGGGGATCGCTCCTCTGGTGCTCGCTGCACTCGGAATGAACGCGCCGCGGATCGTGATCGGGCTCGGTGGTTCGGCGTCAATCGATGGCGGACTTGGACTGTTGATCGGTCTTGGGCTGAAAGCCTATGACGCGGAGGGCAATATGTTGCGGGGCCGTGGGATGGACGTGCCGATGGTCGCTCGTATCGATACCACTGGCCTTGATCCGCGCCTCGCCCACACCGAACTGACGGTCGCCTTAGACGTCGACAGCCCGCTGGCAGGACCGCTGGGTGCGGCCCCTGTCTTCGGACCGCAGAAGGGAGCTTCGCCGAGCGAAATCGAAGTTCTCGACGCCGGACTGGCAAGGCTTGCGGGACTCTACGGCGAGCGCGCACGCCGCCCCGGCGCGGGAGCGGCGGGTGGCCTCGGCGCAGCCTGCTTCCTGCTGGGGGCAAGACCGATTCCGGGGGCCGAGCTTGTGATGCGCGAGACCGGTTTCGCGGCTTGTCTCGCTCAAGCCGACCTGGTCTTGACGGCCGAGGGCGCTGTCGACGCGCAGTCCGCTGCCGGCAAGACGGTGGCGCGAGTCGCTGAGGCAGCACGGAGCGCCGGCGTCCCTTGCGTCATCTTCGGTGGGCGTGTAGATGACGACGTCGAGGCGCTCTACGACGCCGGTGCCTCTGCTGTGCTGGGAATCGGACGGGGCGCACGACCGATTAGACAGGCTCTTCGCGAGAGTGGGGCTGACCTGCGCGCCGCCTCCCGAGCGGTCTGCACCCTGCGCGGCTAGGGCAACACCCAATCAGACGGCGTTGCCTAGCTCGGCTCGCTCGAATCAGCGTACGCTGAGATCAACGGTGCGCGAGGTGCGCTGCTCGTCCACCACCACCTTCGCCGTTACCACCGTTACCGCCAGAATCTGTTTCCCATGCGAACGCCACCCCGTTGACGCCAGTTGCCGTAGTCACTAACTTTGAGGCCGCTCGCCAGTCTCCGCGACGTCAGTTAGAAGCGGGAGGGTCGACCGCCACCACGGCAAGCGCACGGCGAATTGGCCGAGGTAGGTGGAACGAGACGTCCTCATGCACCGTCTCGAGTTCCGAGACCGTGATCCCGTCAGAATGCTCACGGAACCACTCGATTACGCCCAGGACGAGACGCTCAGGTGCTGATGCGCCGGAGGTAATCCCGATCTTCGTGCTGTCGCCAATCCAGTTTCGGTCGATCTTGGTGGCGTCCTCGATCAAGTAGCTATCGACCCCAGCATCGCGGGCGACCTCGACGAGGCGACAGGAATTCGAGGAGTTCACGGATCCAATCACTAACACGAGTTCGGTTAGCTTCGCGAGTTCTTTGACGGCGGCCTGCCGATTTGACGTCGCGTAACAGATATCACCCTTTTCTGGACTCTCGATCCACGGGTACCGTTGCGTGATCGCCTCAATGATGCTGCGGGTCTCATCGACCGACAGCGTGGTCTGTGTGAGATAGGCGAGTCGCTGGTCGGCCGGATACTCGGGCAGCGACGCAACGTCGTCCACATGTTCGACGAGGGTCATCGAATCTGGTGCTTCGCCCATCGTGCCGACTACCTCCTCATGCTCGGCATGGCCGATTAGCAGCATGTGATAGCCGGCTTGGTCGTATCGCTTAGCTTCGTTGTGTACCTTGGTCACCAGCGGGCACGTCGCATCAATCACGGTAAGGGAGCGCTGCACGGCGCCCGTGTGCACGGTTGGGGCAACCCCATGCGCCGAGAAGACGACGGTCGCACCCTTCGGCACCTCTGATACGTCATCGACGAAGATCGCACCACGTGTCTCGAGATCGGCAACGACGTGGAGGTTGTGCACAATCTGTTTGCGCACGTACACCGGTGCGCCCTGCAACTTGAGAGCCTGCTCGACTGTCTCAACCGCTCGATCAACGCCGGCACAGTAGCCACGAGGCGCAGCGAGAATCAGTTCGAGTTCCGTCATGCACATAGGATACCGATCGATGTATCGCAGCTGTCCGTAGGATCGGCCGTACGATGCGGGGGGTGAATCGGATTCCGTCCACAGCCGCCCGCGTCGCGTGCTACTTGTTTGTATTGCTGGTGGTATGCCAACTGTTCTACCCGCAGTCCCCAGCGGCCTGGAGCGTTCGACTGACGGCGCTGACGGTGTTTCTCTTTCTCGGCGCCTCGGTGGCAGCTGCGTGGCACCGATCGGGGCCGCGTTTTGCGCTCTCACTCGCCGGCTTGGCCTTTCTGGTCGGTCTGTGTTCCGAGATTCTTGGCGTCCACACGGGTTTCCCGTTCAGTAGCTACTGGTACACAGACACACTGCAACCACAGTTGTTTGATGTTCCCATCCTGATTCCGCTGGCCTGGGCGATGATGGCCTATCCGGCGTGGCGCATCGGCGAGTTGCTGGGAAACCGTCCGGTCACCCGTGCCCTATTTGCAGCAGCAGCTCTGACGGCATGGGATGTTGCACTTGATCCACAGATGGTCGGCCAAGGCTTTTGGGTCTGGCCGAATCTTGGTCAGTATGCGGGGATTCCCTTGATCAACTTCGTTGGCTGGTTTGCTGTTGGTGCAGTGCTTTTTGGCTGGTGGGCAATCGGCGCTCGGGCGCCGAGCCGCCCGAGCCGTTGGTGTCTGACCGACCTGTTGGGACCATTGCTGTTCGCCTGGACGTGGCTCGGCGAGACCGTCGCACACGCGCTCTTCTTCGCCGGCTGGACCGTTGCCGTCACCTCGTTCCTTGCAATGGGCGTGCTGACGGTACCGGCGTTGCTACGCCAATGGACTGGGAGTACAACGGCATGACGCGTGTCGTGATCGTCGGTGCTGGCGTCGGCGGGCTAGGGGCCGGCGTACGGCTTGCTGCTGCTGGTTGCGACGTGCTCGTCCTTGAGGCCGCCGCTCAGGTTGGTGGCAAGCTTGGGATTGCCCGCTCCGAAGGGCACACGTTCGATACAGGTCCGTCGCTTTTGACGATGCCGTTTACGCTCGCAGAGACGCTCGCAACGGCAGGTGTCGAACTGAGCGACCGGCTGGACCTCCTCCGCGTCGATCCGCTCTGCCAGTACCACTGGGACGACGGATCGAGCCTATCTACACACGCTGATGCGGATGCCACGGCAGCTGCCTTTGAGGCACTGGAGCATGGGGCCGGACAGTCGTGGCACGCTCTTCTGGCCCAAGGTAAACGCACGTGGGATCTCTCGTTGCCGCTGTTTCTCTCGGCAGCAATCAGTGGTCCGATCGAGCTCGCGCGACGCAGTGGGCGTCCAATTGATCCACGCGACATCCTGGCCCATACGACGCTCGAGCGGTATGGCGCTCGTCACTTTCGCGATCTGCGCCTACGCCAACTCCTCGATCGCTATGCGACGTACTCGGGCTCCGACCCTGCGCGGGCACCCGCAACGTTGTCGGTCATCCCGTACACAGAATCTGCCTA
>SHUX01000094.1 GCA_009694475.1 Thermoleophilia bacterium | reverse complement strand
CGTGGCCGAGCCGTGGCGACTCGCGACCTCGATGCGCATCTCGCAGCCGGTGTTGGGTGGGTCCCCGCGAACCTGTCGCTGACACCCTTCGGTGGGATCGTCGATCCCAATCCGTTTGGCAGCCTCGGCGACCTGCGGCTGATCCCCGACCTCTCATCGCGCATTCGCGTCGACCTGGGAGAACCAACGCCGCTCGACGTCGTGATGGCCGATCTCCACCTGCCCGACGGCACGCCTTGGTCTGCGTGCCCACGCCTATTCCTCACGCACGCGCTTGCCACGCTTGAAGCCGAAACGGGCCTGCGCATCAATGCCAGCTTTGAGCAGGAGTTTCAGCTCCCCCTTGACGGTTCGTCGCCACCGCCCTTCTCGCTGGAGGGCCTTCGCCGCAGCGAACCCTTCGGCTCGCTGGCGATGGCCGCGCTATCCGCAGCCGGCTTCGAGCCAGAGCTATTCGTGCCGGAGTACGGCGCCGACCAGTATGAGATCCCCTGCGCACCCACAATCGGCGTGGCGGCAGCGGATCGCGCGATCCTAACGCGCGAGATCATCCGCGAGCTAGCCCGGGTGCTGGGTCGTCGCGCGAGCTTTACGCCGATTACGAGCCCTAACGGCGGTGGCAACGGCGTCCACATCCACCTCAGCCTCGTCGACGCCGATGGCAGGTCGGTGATGGCAGCAAGCGATGGCCTCAGCTCGACGGCTGGCGCCTTTGCGGCCGGGATTCTCCGCCACGCGCGCGCACTTGTCGCCTTGACTGCCCCGACGCCTGTCAGCTTTGTCCGGCTGCAGCCACACCGGTGGAGCACGGGCCTCGTCTGTCTTGCCGATGGCAATCGCGAGGCACTGCTGCGGATTCCCACCGCGACGACGATCGGCGGTCTCGACGCTGCGCCTCAGCTGCGGCTCGAATATCGCGCTGCCGATGCCACGGCCTGCCCCTTCCTGGCGCTTGGTGCGATTGTGCTGGCCGGCCTGGCAGGCCTTCGCGACCAACTGCCAGCACCGCTGGTCTTGCAGGGCGATGCAGACGCAATGTCTGCCGACACGCTGGCCACCTACGCCCAGACCACCCTGCCAACATCGCTGGGTGAGGCCCTCGACGCGCTCGAGGCAGATCAAATTGCCTCCGGCTGGTTGTCACCGCTCCTGCTCGAGACCTTCCTCGGCGTCAAGCGCTGGGAGCTCGAAACGGCGGCCGATGACGCCGACCTCGAGGCTACCTGCGCGCGCTACGCCAACGCGTACTGAGCGACTCGAACCACGGCGCGGGGAAAAGTATGTGGCGCGTGCGGCAACGCAACCGAGCCGAGAGCCGACGCGCGGATTCGAACCGCGGACCCCTTCATTACGAGTGAAGTGCTCTACCAACTGAGCTACGTCGGCGTACGGCCGGGAGTCTAATTGCACGACGCAGGTTGGCGCGTCGGCGGCACTACTCGTTGCGAATAGGAGATGTAAGCCCGCACACGACGTCACGGCTCTTCCCATACGCATCCGTCAGAGAATGAGAGATCACCCGTCTTCCTCTCCAGACGACTCGTCGCGCACGCAAGCGAGGGAAGGAGCACAACGATGCACACGATCACACGCCCAGATTGCCGCCATCGCATGACTCTCCTAATCATCAGTGCCGTACTGGCCTTTCTTCTAGTCCAGGCCGCTGCCGCACAGGCCGCTCCGCAACTGCCCCTCAAAACACAGGGCAGCACGATCGTCGATGCGGCCGGCAACGAGGTCGTCTTGCAGGGCGTCAACTGGTTTGGCTTCGAGACTGCCAATCACGCGCCCCACGGGCTCTGGACCCGCGACTACAAAGAGATGCTGGCCCAGATCAAAGCGCAAGGATTCAACACGATTCGGATGCCCTTCTCTCTCCAAATGCTCGACTCGTCCACAACGAGTGGCATCGACTACGGCAATGGGCGCAACGCTGCCCTCCAAGGCAAGACGCCGCTGCAGGTGATGGACGTGATCATCGCGGAGGCCGGACGTCAGGGCCTGATGATCATCCTCGACAACCACTCGACCACCGACGACTCGTTTATGCACCCCCTCTGGTACGGCCTTGGCGGTTATACCGAAGACAATTGGGTCGCAGCCTGGAGCCGTCTGGCAGCACGCTACGCCACCACACCGAACGTGATCGGCGCAGACCTCAAGAATGAGCCACACGGCGAGGCCACCTGGGGGACCGGCGCAGCCAACGACTGGCGTCGTGCTGCCGAGCGCGGCGGCAACGCGGTACTGGCCAACGCACCGAACTGGCTGATTCTCGTCGAAGGCATCGAGGGGGCCGTCGCCGGTGGACAGCAGCTCGATCGCGCCTGGTGGGGTGGCAACCTCGAAGGTGTACGCAACAACCCGGTGCGTCTCTCGATTGCCAACCGCGTCGTCTACTCGCCCCACGAGTACGGTCCCGGCGTCTTCGCCCAGCCCTGGTTCTCCGACCCGAACATGGTGTCGATCCTGGCTGACCGTTGGCAAAAGGGCTTTGGCTACATCAAGGACGCAGGCATCTCTCCGATTCTGATCGGCGAATTCGGCGCCAAGAATGTTGGACTAGACACCGTCGAGGGCCGCTGGATCAACCAGTTCGTCACCTACCTCGAGCAGCAGGGCATCAGCTGGACCTACTGGGCCTGGAATCCCAACTCCGGCGATACCGGCGGCGTGCTCCAAGACGACTGGAGCACCGTGCACCCCAACAAGATGGCGCTCCTAACGCGCCTAATGCGTCGCCCCCCTGTTGGCAGCGGTAGTGGGTTCACGTCGCCAATACCCGAGATTGGTACACCGATCGTCAAGGTCACACCGGGGACCGTGATCATCACGACGCCCATCACAACCGTGGTCGCGGGGATCGTGACGCAGTCCATCACGCAGGCGGGGAAGCAGCGCTGCAGCAGCAAACGCACAACGCTCAAGGCTGGCACGTACCGCATTCGTTGCGTGCTGAAACGCCCGTTCCGGGCATCACTTCGCGTGAAGCCCGCAACGCTCCAACTCCGCATGACGATTACTCCCAGCACAGGCGCCGTGACCTCTGCTCAACGCAGCGTCAGGCTGGCACGCCACCGATAACCAATGCCCCGAAGGGGTCAGGCCCGATCTGGACATTGGCTTAGTGGTGCGTGGTTGGTACGCCCACCACGGGACAGTCCGTGTGACCCGTAAGCTGATTACCAACCGATCCGAGCAAGAGGCCCGCAAAGCCACCGTGTCCACGCGAGTCGATCACAAGCAAGACCCGCCATCTTGGCCGCATCGAGCAGCACGGCGCGTGGGCCACCTTCGACGACATGGTGCTCGATCACCAGATCGGCAGGCATATCCGCCTTCACGATCATTGCCTGTTGCGCGGCACGACCATCCGACTCGAGCTCGTCGATTGGATAGAGCGCAGGTAGGTCGCCTGGGCTAAGCGTGGTCACAGGAATCGACCAGGCGGTATAGACGCGCAACACATGACCATGCGCCGCCGCCTCTTTCGCCGCCCTCTCGAGCGCGGGAACCGAACGATCCGAACCGTCTACACCAACTGCGGTATCACCCCTTAGGCCTTCTAGGGAATGCACTCACACGCTAGGCGAGACCACCAACCGTCGGTAGCCCGCGGCTTAGCCGCGCACCACCTCGGCAAGGTCGTCGAGTCGCACGGAGACCTCGCGATCGTCGTCTAGACGCACCAAGACGGCGTCTGCCGGAACCTGCAGCGAGCGAACGACGCCCCGCCCCTCTGGTGTATCAACCGTACGACCGATGGCAGGAGCACGGTCGCGAAAACTCTTGTAGACAGGGTGTTCGAAGGCGAGACAACAGCGCAGCCGCCCACACAGGCCCGTGACCCGGCCTGGGTTGACAGGGAGATCCTGATCCTTGGCCATCCGCAACGTGATGCGCTGCTCGTGGGCGGGAAAGCGCGTGCAACAGAGAACGTCGCCACAGAGGCCGTAGCCCCCGGTGATCCGCGCACCATCGCGCGGGCCGAGCTGACGGGCCTCAACGCGAAGACTCACCTGGCGACCAACATCCTGGGCGACCGCCTGGAGATCAACGCGCTCCTCCGACGTGTAGCCAACGATCACGCGCCGGCCATCAAACGGCATCTCGGCGCCATGCACCTTGATGCCCGTATGGCGTGCCACGGCGGCGCGCCGGAAGACCCGCCGAACCTCGGCCGCTTGCTCGCGCTGCTGACGCCGCCGCACATCGTCCTCTGGTGTCGCCTTGCGCAAGACACGGAAGACGCGCTCGGGCAGCTTGCCTGTCGACTCGTGCTCGGGTTGCACGACGCGGCCGTATTCCTCGCCACGCGCGGTCTCGCAAATGACTCGATCGTTCCAGAGCAGCTCGACACCATTGGGGTCGTGCAGTTCGACGGTGCCCCCCGATTGGAAGACCACGCCGACCATCATCATGCGACGACCGCCTCGCGGCGACGCACCATACGGACGCGTGCGAAGACAGCGGCCAGAGCGAGCGACACGTTGATTGGCTGCCCCAAGGCAATCCGCACCTGGTCGACCTCCACGATGCCACGCTCCAACCGTGTGCGCGCAACGGTCTCGGCAATCGTCGCCAGCGTGGCAGGGTCGATCGACGAGACAACACGATCGGGCGCTCCCGCCTGCACGCAGAGGACGTCGCGCAACACGAGTTGGACCGTCGCGATCACCGCACGCATCATGTCGGTCTCGGCACGACGACGGCGGCGGGTAGCCGTGGTCTTGCCAGACGTCTCGAGGCGCTTGCGCTCACGATCGAGCTCGCGCGACGATGGCAATTTTTCAATGCGTTCCAAGGCGGCGGCCGTCTCGATCTCTGCAGCGTGCTGGGCGCTATCGCCAGCGGCCTTGATCCCGGCCAGCGTGGCCTGCACCGCAGCGTCCTCTTGGTCCAGACCAACCACAAGCGCCTGCGCAACCCGCGCCTCGACCTCCCCAATCCACTGGCGCGCAGCCGGGTCGGTTGCAAGCCGGCGCGCGAAGTCGAGATCGCCGCGGGCACGACCGCCCAGTTCGGTGGCCAACGCGGCCGCCACACCATCGGCCTCGAGGCGCGCCGCGAGTGCGCTGGCCGAGAGGGGCGGAAAAGCGATCGGCTGGCAGCGCGAACGAACCGTTGGCAGGACGCGCGAGAGGTCCTCGGCAACGAGGATCAGCACGACATCGCCCGGCGGTTCCTCCAGCGTCTTCAAAAACGCATTGGCGGCGTCGCGATTGAGCCGGTCGGCCTCGTCGACAATGCCGACGCGACGCACCGCCTCTTGCGGCCGGTAGCGCAAGGCCCCTGAGAGCTCATGGATCTGGTCGACCAAGAGCGACTCGCCCTCTGGCTCGATCATTGCCAAATCGGGATGGCTGCCCGGCACCACGCGACGTACATCACAGCCAAGCAGGAGCGCTGCAAAGGCGCGCGAGGCATCGTGCTTGCCCGTACCCGGTGGCCCGTGCAGGAGGTAGGCGTGCGCCGGCTCGGCAACCGCCGAACGCAACAGCACCTCGGCACGAGGCTGGCCTGGCAGCGAGATCGTCATGGTCGCACTCCCTCGAGTGCGCTCCAGATTCGCTCGGCAACCTCGGCCTCGGAACCCTGCGCATCGACGAGACGGACGCGCTCGGGGTCGAACTCGCCGAGTTGGAGAAAGCCCTGCTCGACACGCGCATGGAACTCCACGCCCGCCGATTCCATCCGATCGGGCACGGCGTCGCGTCGTGCCACGCCGTGCAGCACGATCGTGCGCACGGGCAAGAGGCCGCCGGTTGCGAACAGCGATGCCTCAGCAACCGCTTCGATACCGAGGCCACGACCGATGCCCTGATAGACGATCGAGCTGTCGATAAAGCGATCACAGACGACCCACGCACCGCGAGCGAGCGCCGGCGCAATCACCTGCTCGACAATCTCGGCTCGTGCGGCTGCAAACAGCAGCGCCTCCGCACGGTCGCTCAACTGTACCTGTGGGTCGAGCAAGAGCACGCGGACGCTTTCGCCCAGTTCGGTGCCACCCGGCTCACGACACTGCACAACCTCGAGCCCCAACCCGCGTAAGCGGTCGGCCAAGAGCGCCACCTGTGTGGACTTGCCGACCCCGTCGGGCCCTTCGAGGCTCACGAACATGTAACAAGGGTACTGTGACGCCCCAATCGGGGCGTCTCTTGGCAGGAACGGCTACCACTGTGCCGAACCTGCGGACAATGGCTGCAGTCGATCATCACTTCCTGCTTGATACTGGCACGTGGGTTGCCGTCCGTCGTCGTCGCTTCATCGAGCGCTTCGCCGTCTGGGGCATTCTCGCCACGGTGGCACTCGTTGCCGTCGGCGTACTCTGGGGCGGGGCTGCACTGGTTGGCTCACTGACGAGTGCGCAGGGCAGCCCAGCCGAGGCCGCCCCTGAGGTCGTCGTGCCGGCACCACCCGTCGCGAAGACTCCGGTAATCGTCTGGAATGGCCTTGGTGCCGATGGCGTCGCAGCCGAGGCTGCACGCCAACTGATGATGAAGGAGTATCCGATCGCTGCTGTTAGCAACGCTCCCGACCACAGCTATATGAAGACGTACGTCATGTACCAGGCCAGCGACGCGGCAGGGGCAGCGGCCGCCGGCGCGCTAATCAAGAACCTCCATCTGAAGGGTGCCGTTGCACAGCCGCTCGATGGTGTGCGCAAAGACCAGCTCGGTGGCGCGCGGCTGCTGTTAATCGTCGCCGACCCGCTCAGCCACTAACGCAGCGACCCCTTCAGGGGCTCAGCCGGCGACTGCAGTCGAGAACCCCCCTACTATCGGATCTGTGCCACTACTTCCCCCCTTTCGTTCGACCGCCGCTGTACTGCTCGCCGTCCCCGGCGTCGTGCTCGCGATCTGGGGGATACTCTTTGCCGCGGGTGGTATTGCCCCAGGCGCTGCGGGTCTGATCGCTGCTGGCACCAGCATCCCCGCCGGCATCGTGCTTGGCATGATTGCCGTCGGTTGGTGGCCGTTCGTGCTGCCAAGTCGCCCCACGCTCGTTGCTGCCGCTGGCCTGACGGTGTTCGCAGCCGTCGCGGCACTCTCCAGCCTCTGGTCGCTGTCGGCCAACAACTCCGTCGGTACCGGAATCCTCTCGGCCGGGTATCTCGGCGCACTCGCCCTCGGCGTGCTGCTGGGGCCGGCACTGCGCCGGCCCGGCGTGGTCTTCGCGACTGGTCT
>SHUX01000093.1 GCA_009694475.1 Thermoleophilia bacterium | reverse complement strand
TCGATGCCTTGAGCCGCCTCGAAGTCCCGGCCACCACCGGACTTCGCCTCCTGCCCCGCGGTGCCGGCCCGCTGCTGGTTGATCGTGCCGAGGTGCTCAGCGTCCTACTCGGATCCGATACGCGCCCGGTCGTGGTGGATTGCGGCTCCGAGCGACGCTCAGCGAGCTGAGCGTCCTGGGAGTCGACACGAGCACGCAACTGCGCCAACTCGTCGGCGACAGGGCCAACGATCTGATCCTGATCAGTCACTGCCGGTCCTCCAGCAATTTCGATTCCGTCCCAACGGCACCCTGCGACCAAGGTCCGACCAGGACTCTGACACTGCTGTGCGTTGAGTAGGAGAGCAGTCACAGCGGGCAACCGCAGCCCAACGCTCATGCCGCCACGAGAGCGGGTTTCTTGTGCGTGCCGCCACTACCAAGTCCGCGTGGCCCTCGGCCCAACTACCGCAGTGACGCGGTCGGGCATAACGGGCAGTAAGCGCCTCCTCGAGTGATGGCGTGAGCGTTCGCAGCCCCACGCGGTCCCGGCGGGAAAGCGCACGACCATTCGATCGCAAGCGCCGCTACGGCTGGTGCGGTCGCCTCCAGTGAGCCCGTAGCCGTTCGATCTCGAGTTCTGAATAGAAGTGCTGCCAGGGCCGCTTCAAGTACACGCGGTCGAGGTAGTCGATCGGCGGTCGGAACGCGTCGAGGACCTCCTGGTACACCTGACGCAGAGCGGTGTCAGCGTGGTCGTTCTCGCGACTCAGCCCGTGCGAGAGATCGATGCCGAAGAACGCACCTAGCGCCCCGGCGGAAGCAGCCAGGTTCTCCTGGCGCACGACGAAAAGGCGAACGTTGTCTCCGGCGAGCTCCGCGTGCCCCACCGCGTGATCGAAGGTGGAGGAGTACACGTCGATACCAGTGGCCATCCGCAGCTCGGTGCCGTACCAGTCCCAGCCGAGGCCACCCGGTCGACGCATGGTGGCGATGAACCGCCCCGAGAGGCCCGTCAGGCAATCGGCAACCGACAGCTTGCTCACGTCGGAGCGCCGAAGGTCCTGGAAGTACCGCGAGATCGCGCGTGCGACAGGATCCCGCACGGAGGTAACCACGCGCCACCTTTGCTGTGCCGACGGCGGGTGCGCACGGAGCCAGACGGCTGCACTCGCGCTCGGGCTGTGAGATCGATCGCGTGCATCGGCGATGGGCAGGGAATGGGTCTGGAGTACCGGCTGGAGGCCGGCCCTCCTCAGTGCCATCTTGATGGCGGTCGAACCCGTCTTGCCAGGCGCCAAGACCACCTCGACGCAGTCACAGGACTCGATCTCGACGTCCCACCTGGCGCGCGCCGCGCTCGAACTGCTCGCGTCTTTCACAGGCCGAACGCTAGTGCCGGAGCAGGTAGATGACGAACTCCTCGAACGAGTCCGGGTAAGGCGATGTAGGCGCGCTAGGAGCGCATCCCTCCAGTCCTCGCCCTCGACGTCGATGGCCTCATCCTCTTCTGTGCTCTCGCCGACAACGCTGATGAGATCGTCGGGCGCTGTTGCATCTTCGGATCCCGGGGCGCGTCGGCGAGCAGGCGGGTTCCAGTACTCGGTTCAGAGGGCGGCGGCGAGCTCCTCGAATGCGGTGGGCACGACCAAGCCAGGGAGTGATTCGGTCCCGAGTTCGTAGTGGCCGCGTCGGAGGTTCCGCATGAAGGCGTGGCCTCGGATCACGACCGAGGCGGGGTGGCCGCGTTTGAGGCCGCGCATCGGTCGAAGCCTGGCCTTGAGCCGGCCGTGATCGGCTTCGACGCGGTTGTTGGCGTACTGGGTTGTGTCGTGATGCACGCCGGGGAGCAGTTCGACGATGGTCCGGGCCAACGCCGGGGACCGATCGGTGGTGACCTCAACGGGTTCGCCGTGATCTCGGATCACCGTCGAGAAGAACCGGGTGGCAGCCTTCACATCGCGCTTCTTCGACACCCAGGCGTCGATGACCTGCCCATGCTGGTCTACGGCGCGGTACACGTACCGCCCGGTCCCGCCACCTTCACGTAGGTCTCATCGATGAACCACCGGTCCCTCACCGCATGGCGGCGCGGTCGGGCGGCGTCGATGATCAACGGCGTGAAGCGCTGCACCCACCGGTACAACGTGACGTGGTCAACCTCGACCCCACGCTCAGCCAGCAACTCCTCGAGGTCGCGATACGACAACCCGTACCGCAGGTACCACCCCACGGCGAGCAAGATCACCTCAGACGGAAACTGGAATCCAGCGAACGCGGTGCTCGTCGCCCGGACAGGTCGAGTGGGACGGCGGCGCTTCATCCCGCAAGCCTCGCCCAGCCGCCACCGCAACGGTGTGCGCCCGAGATGCAACAGTGCCCGCTGTTATCTCACACCGTGACGACGGTTGGCGGTGCGGCCGCCATCGAGCGATCAGGCAGCCCACCGTTGCCGGCGCACCAGTGCGCTGATGGCGCGGGCGGCGACGCACGAGCAGCTCGCAGTGCAGCCACGTTCGCCCGGGTCGACCCGTGCCGCGTTCGGGTCGAACGAATCAGCGGCTGACGTTTCGCGCTCCGCGGCGGTGGTCGGCTCGGTGGCGGGGAACCAGCGTCCCTCGAAGACGGTCCCGAGGATCGGAACTCGGTCGAGATCCAGTGGGTCGATGTCGTAGGGGTTGGCGCCGAGCACGGTGAAGTTGGCGATCTTGCCGACGGCGATGCTGCCGAGATCGCCTTCGCGCTGCCACGAGTGGGCGGCTCCGATGGTGATGGCTCGAAGGGCGTCGTCGACGCTGATTCGCTGCTCGGGTCCGGCCACCCGGCCGGACTGGGTGATTCTGTTGACGGCGCACCAGGCGAGCTTGAGGGGATCGGATGGGCCCATCGGCAGGTCTGAGTGGAATGACAGGGGGATGCCTCGGGCGAGGACCGAGGCGCTGCGCACCATCGAGTCGGCCCGGTCGGGCCCGAGGCCGTGCTCGGCGTAGCGGTCGGCGAAGCCTGACACGTAGTACGGATTGGCCGACACGATCGCGCCCACGGCGGCAATCCGGTCGACCTGGGCTTCGGTGGAGTTCGCGAAGTGCACGATCACACTGCGGTGGTCCGGCCGGGGCGTCGCGGCCATGCAGCGCTCGAGTATGTCGAGCACCACGTCGAGCCCAAGGTCGCCGTTGACGTGAATGTGAAGCTGCCACCCCGCGTCCCAGTAAGTCCGCGCGTACGCCTCCAGAGTGTCGGGTTCCATGAGCCACTCGCCGCGATGGTCCGGGTCGACCCGACCATCGGCGCCCAGGTACCCGTCGCGCATCTGCATGAGCTGGGAGATGATGGCGCCATCGGCGAAGAGCTTCACCTGGTTGTCGACCAGACGAACCTTGCCCTCCGGTGCCCGGGCGACCTGGGCCTGTGCGTCGGCCACGACATCGTTGAGGTCCATCCCGACTTCTGCTTGGGAACGGGCGTCCACCAGGAACGTCGAGTACATCGGCGTGTCGTCGGCACCAAGGATCTGCTGGTACAGCTCGAAGGGTTCGATGGCCCACACGATCCCAGGTTCGTTGAACGCCGTCACCCCGTTGGCGTGGAGGTACCGCACCATCTGCTGGAGACCGGCGGTCAGCCGCTGGGGTGTGAGAAACACCGGCGCCAGGCGAGGCAGCAACAGGGTGAAGAACCCAGACTCCCACCAATGCCCAGCGGCCAGGTCGACCATCGCGCTGGCTGGGCCGCGGCCGGCCATCGATTCGGACGTGATGCCGAGCCGCTCGATACCGGCGCTGTTTAGGTACCACTCGTGGCATGAGCGCTGCCACACCCCGATCGGGCGGGTGGTGCTGATGCTGTCGAGAATCGATCGGTCGAGGGGCCCGTGCCACAGTTCGTGGTAACCCCAAGTGAACAGCCACTCGTCCGGATCGGCCTTCCCGGCATCGAGTTCGCGCAATCGACGCTGGTACTCCTGCGGGCTGTCGGCGGCCGGGAACGACCGGCCGGGCAGATCCCAGGCTTCAGTGGAAACCACGTCGGTCATCAGGGTGGTCGCGCCGAGAATCGGGTGGAGGTGCTGCTCGATGAAGCCTGGGAGCACGGTCGCGCCGTTCAACCGATCGTCAACCTCGAACGGTGCATCACCCAACGCCGAGATGACTTCGTCGACGGTGCCCACTGCGACAATCCGCCCGTCGCTCACTGCCACGGCACTGGCATCAGGCAGATCCCGATCCATCGTCAGGAACCTTGCCCGCAACACCCGAACTGCTGGTTGATCGGTGGTCATCCGGCAGTCTCGCATCCGGGTCACGAACAGGCAACCGCGAAGCCGATCGTGTCCCTGCCCGAGTGAACCCGAAGACGCGAGTTCCTCGCCGGTTTCCGAGCTTTGGAGACTTGCCGCCAGCGACGTCGCCGGCCGTGAGGCTCGCCGCGTTGCGCGTCGAGACACTCGAGGAGATTGGCCTGTTCGACCTTTCCGATCGCGGTCCAACTGTTGCCCATCCTGACGGCCGGTAGCGTGCGGGGATGTCCGCAGAACCTCCGATCGAGCGCCGGGGGCGGACTCGTCACTTGAACCAGCCGAAGACTGCGTTCAAGCCGGCCCCGAACGACTTGAAGAAGATCCCGTTGAGCGCCGCGACAACCACGACCACGATCCACCTGCCTGCCATGGGCGAGTGAGTGAAATCGAACCCATCTGTTCCTTCGGCCTCGATGAAATAGCGGCGCATTCTTGATGACAGCAGGAGGGCAAGTCCACAGATCTGCGCCAGCATGTTGACGACCAGCCAGCCGGTCAAGAACTCCTTGGGAACGTTCTCGCCGAGTATTGGCACGAACGGTGGGTACAAGGCCTCGACCACGATGCCGTTGGCGAAGTCGACGATTCCGAATGTGAACCATGCGATCGCGAGCGCATAGGTCAGCACGTTCGGTCGCATTGCTAACCGGTACACGACGAGCAGCGCGAGGAGGCCGGTGATCGTGTCTTGCGCCAGCGGGATCGCCCAAGCATCAGGAAGCTTGTGGCCACCATTGAACTCGAGGGCACCCCAGAAAACTGCACCGGCAATCCGGTACGTCTGCCATGCAGCGATCACGAGAACAAGATTGAAGAGCTTCGGAAACGCCTCTGCACGGTTGGTCACGACGTCCTTGCTCACGTCGATCGTCGACTCGGTTCGTTTACTCACGCCCACAACACCCAGGCTGCTAAATGGCTGATTGCAACGGTTACTGGACTGGTGCTGTGGTGGTAAAGCTGGCGGCGGCACAGTGAATCACTGGGCATACATGCTGCAATCCCGCGAAGGCGACAGGACCTTGAACAACCTGCCGTTCGCTAATGAGTCCATCCCCGACTTCATGTCCGCCTGCCCGGCCGGCCCCAAAATCAAGGATCGCCCATAGGGGCGGGACAAAAGAGACGTTACGTTGGGCAGCCCGCGCGAGTAAGCGAGGAGACTGTCGACGATGCGCCCCACCCACTAGGGTCTCGCAAATGAGCCCACAGTTGCGGAACGATCCGCTTGAAATCAATGCAACATTGTCCTCGTCCGACCCTTCTACCCCAGCACGGCGACGTCGCCATTGGGTGGCGATAGCAGGACTTGCGGTTTTGACATCCGGACTGCTCGTAGCCTGTTCGAACTCTGACTCGAGCGACACCACGTCCACCACGGCAACAACCGGTGCGGCTACATCTAACGAGCAAACAGACCTTCGCGCCGCTCGGTACTGCGAGATCATCCCCGTGACTCGCGAGGGAGCGATTTACGTCGCAGAGATCTACAACACCATCGGTTACAACGACTGTCCCGAGGACAAGTGGGTAACGATCACCGAAGAAGAGGTCAACGCAGACTACGGCTCAGAGGAAGCGAAGATCAACGGACCACGCTTCTGGGCCTTCGACACCCTGATCGGCAGCGGCTCATCGACCGGCGGTAAGACCTATGTGTTCGGTGGTCCGGACGGCATCGAGATGCAAGTTCGCGGCTCCCTAGAAACCAAGCCCCGCGAAGGCACCGTCGGCGAAGAGTTCTACACGGTCAATGAGGTCGGCCGTGACACGATTTTCGTGTACGACGCGGACCAACTCGTGTTCGAATTGACCGACCCGGAGGGCCAGGTCTACATGATGCAGTCGTACGCGCAGATCGCCGACAAGACCCTCACCTATGACCAACTCGCCACCATGGGCAGCAAGCTCGATTTGCCAGAGGGCTGGACCTACGCGTCTCGCATGCTCACAGAGCGGTTTGAACTTAACACCGACGTGAGCGACGGCAAGGCCTTCGTGATCAACGACAACCTGTACAACTCATACCAACGGCGAGTCGAGGGCTAGCCGGGGCGTTCCCCTAAGCGATTTGCTACGAGACGCGTTGGACGACGGGGCTGATCTTCGAGCACCGCCGTCGATTTTCTAGACTCATCGGATGATCGGCGTCATCGACTACCAAGCAGGTAATGCACCGAGCGTTTTGTACGCTCTTGAACGCCTGGGCCTGGACGCTCGCTTAGTCGCTACACCCAGCGACTTACAGTACGTCGATCGGATCATCTTGCCTGGCGTTGGCGCAGCACGCGCCACCATCGGGTCGCTTGAGGAGACCGATCTCATCGGTGCGCTGCGCGACCGGGTCGTTATTGGAGCAACACCGTTTCTCGGAATCTGCATCGGCCTACAGATTCTCTTCGATCACAGCGACGAGGGAGATACGGATTGTCTCGGCTGGCTCGCCGGCAATATCAGACGGTTCCCGAACTCGCAGCGAGTCCCCCAGATCGGATGGAACAACGTTGCCTTCGATCGCCCTCACGCTCTCGTTGATGGGCTCGACGCGTCTCCGTATTTCTATTTTGTCAACTCGTATTACGCCGTGCCCTCGGATCCTGAAATAGTGATTGGCCAGTGCGAGTACGGCATCGAGTTCGCAGCAATGGTCGCAGAGGGCAACATCGCTGCAACACAGTTTCATGTTGAGAAGAGCGGCGAAGTAGGTCTACGTATCCTCAGCAACTTCGCTGACTGGGAACCGTCATGCTGACCAAACGGCTCATCGCATGTTTCGATGTCGTCGATGGCCGCGTCACGAAGGCGCAGAAATTCCAAGACAACATCGACGTCGCCCCGGCATCCGAGTTGGCGAAATCGCTATACGACGACCAGATCGACGAGATCGTTTTTTACGACATAACGGCTAGCGCGCAGAAGCGGCCGATCGATCTAGAAACAGTGCGAGC
>SHUX01000092.1 GCA_009694475.1 Thermoleophilia bacterium | reverse complement strand
TGCGCCTCGGCCGCCTGCGCGTCGGTCAACTCACCAAGCGCACGGCGGATACCGAGCCAGGCCAAGTTGAAGTCGTCTTGGTAGACGATCGTCGAGATACGCGGATTCATTTCGAGGACGGCGTCACCGATCAGCTGCAGGTTGAAGAAGCCGTCGAGACCAAAGCCGGCGACGAGTGTCTCTGCGACCTGCATCAGTTCGGGTGCATCGAGCGTCTCGAACCGCATCGCAAGGCCGGCACGCATCGCCTCGCGTGTCTTGGGATGGCCGAACACGATGCGACCGTTTTCGGCGTAGCCATCGACGGTGCGCTCGAGGCCGGTCACGAGTTCCATCACCAGCAACTCGGTGGTGTCGTCGCCAATGATGCGCTCGACATCTTCGAGGCGCAGCGGCATCGCGCCCGGGCGCTCGTGCAGCAGTTGCTGGCGGGCATCGACGTTGGCCGAGATGACATGAAAGCCACGCGAACCGGCAGCGACGACTGGCTTCATGCAGACGTCGTTGTCCGGATAGCCGAGCTCGCGGGCCGCCGCCACGACAGCGGCTCCACCCTGTGCGACGCGGAAGGCTGGTGCGCGCACAGCGAGCTTCTCGCACAGCGCGAGCGTGGCGTGCTTGCTATCGGCAGCGCGCACGGCGTCCGGGGACGAGCAGATCAGTGCGATCCTGGCGGCGTCGAACTCGGCGCGCAACTCGGCCAGCCCCTCGAGATCGAACGAGGCCTGCGGTAACACGACGCGTGCGCCCTCACGCTTGGCCAGTTCGAGAATCGCCGGACCGAAGGCGGGGTCTGAGCCGGCCGGCACAGTGCTAAAGACATCGCAGTGAAAACGACCGACGTTCTCCTCGCGGAGGTCGGTACCGACGATACGAACTGGGCGCTCGCCATTCTCCTTGAGGGCGCGCAGTAGCGCAGCCGAGCCGGGCGAACCGACAGCCGTAACGAGGATCGTGAGCGGCTCAGTCATAGGCCGAGGTTATCCTCGTGCAGGTGTTCAAGGCGGGCGGCGCGATCGCGGTCGAGGAAGCTGTCAATGGTTGTAGGCATGCCGGTTGTACTGCCCATCCAGAGCACCGGGTGGATCAGGAGTTGCAGCCATGGGAAGCGCGCCGCTGCGAGCTCCGCCAGCGGATCGCCGCGACGCCACGTCTGGTTCGAGTCGGAGCGGTACGTCCACTCAAAGTCACCAGTAAACCGCGGCTCCATTGCGTTGGCCCAGCCGGGGACAGCATCCGCCATGTAGTCGGGCTGCGGGTTATGCCACGCCATTACGCGATCAAAGCCCGGGTCGATCGTCGGTTCGACGTGTGGGTGGAGGGCGTGGTGGCCAACCCAGTGCCCCAGCTCGCGCAGGCGCGAAATTGCCGATAGACCAGCGGGCGAGGCGAGGTTATAGAAGACGCTGCGCGTCATCAGCAGATAGGTGGCCTGGACACCGTGCGCGTGCTCGAGCTCGGCCATCGCGATTGCGTCTTCGAGCGACATGTCGACGTCATGGCGCAATAGCAGCGTGCCCACGGCGGGCTCGGCACCATCGAAACCCGTCAACAGGTAGCCGCCAGTTTGGATTGCCTGGAGTAGCTCGATGTAGCGGGTGGGCGAGAAGTCGCTCATGCGCTACCCAACCGCTCGCGCTCCAGCTGCTCGGTCCACGCGGCCATCGCCTCGGCATCTCCCATGGGCTCGATGATGACGTGCAGAGCGGCGAGCGCGGCCTCAGTCCGCGCATCGAGCTCGGCATCCGAGCTGGCTGTCATCAGCAGCACGCCCAGCCGTCCCGAGGCCGACCACAGTGGCGGCACGATCTGGCCGGCATGGTGGAAAAAGCCGACGTCGTGCACGCCAGGCAGGTCGCCGACTGTGCCGGGGTCGGCTTGGGTGATTCGTCCGGGTGCGGCGGGGATCACAAACCGCGAGTGACCGAAGGGCTCCTCGGCTGGGCGCGGCATGAGGCTTGCATTGCCGATCTGCCCGAGCGCAGCATCGAGCACGGTCTCCATCAGATCGACGCCGACCACGAGCTTTGCAAGCTGCGCGTCGCTACCGCCACCGAGGCGCGCACCACACTCGATCATGCGGGGCCCCGTGGCGCCAAAGCGCACCTGCGCGTAGACGGGCGAGGCATCGATACCGATCGCGGCTGCTGCTGCGCGCACGACCTCGACGATCGTGGCAACGTCCTGCTCCGAGCGACCACAGGGATAGCGGTGAGCAACGCAAATACCAACAGCCGGTTCTGGCGCGAGCTCGCGCAGCGTCACGCTGACGGGGTAGTAGACGCCATCCAGCACAAAGGCGTTGACGGTGTATTCGAGGCCACTCAGGTGTTCCTCAACGATCAACTCGCTATTGCGGGAGTTGGCGATGGCATGCTCGACGGCAGTCGGCACCTCGTCGCGCGACTGGACATCGCTGACGCCACGCTGAGCGGCACCATCGGTCGGTTTGATGATCACTCGCGGCCCAAGCGCGTCGTAGGCAGCGAGTGCATCATCGACCGTGCGCGCGGGAGCAAAGCCCGCGGTCGGTACGCCATGGTCGCGATACAGCGTGCGCTGCACCACCTTGTCGGTGGCGGCAAGTGCGGCCGCGACGGGCAAGCCAGGCAGACCCAACGCCTCAGCCAGACGTGCGCCCGGAACGACAGCCTGCTCGGATCCCATCGAGCAGATACCGAGTGGCTCGATACCCGCAGCCGCGAGGGCGGCGATCGTCGCTGGAGTATCCGAGAAGTCCTGATGGACGAAGACATCCGCGGCATCCGCGGCCGGGCGATCGGTCCGACCATCCACGACGCACGTCGTCAGCCCGCGTGCCTGCGCACGCGCAATCAGTGGTCGCTGCGAGAGCCCGGCGCCAAGAACGACGAGGGCCGGGGTCGTCACTTCGCGGCGGAGCCAGCCTCCGCGCGATACCACTCAATCGTGCGCAAGAGGCCCTCGTCGAGGTCGACCTTCGGCTCCCACTTGAGCACCTCGCGCGAGCGCGTGATGTCGGGAATGCGAATCTCAACGTCGGTGTACTCGAGCGGCTTGAAGACAATCGGCGACTCCGAGTTGGCAAGCCGCTTGATGCGCAGCGCGAGGTCGTACGTCGTGCACACGCTGCGCGGGTTGCCGATATTGAACGACTGCCCGATCGCCGCGTCGTTCTTGAGGATCTCGAGTACCGCGTCGGCGATGTCGTCCATGTAGCACCACGCGCGAATCTGGGCACCATCGTTATGGACGGTGATCTCCTCGTTGGCAATCGCATGGCGCACAAAGTGGTGGATCGCGCCGGCTCCGATCTGGTTCGGGCCGTAAATATTGAACGGGCGCACGACCGAGACGGGTACGCCGTACTCCTCGAAGTAGGCGTGCAAGAAGAATTCGCCAGCCAACTTCGAGACCGCATACGACCAGCGCGCCTCGCCGACCTGGCCGCCCGACATCTCATGCGTCTCCTCGACCTTGTACGCGTGTCGTCCAAAGACCTCACTCGTTGAGAAATCAACGAGTCGCTCCAACTGGCTACCGAGCCCCTGTGCGACCTCCGCGACGTTGGCAGTGCCCATCAGGTTGACGCGCATCGTGCGCACCGGGCTCTTGAGTACCGTCGCCACGCCTGCGATTGCGGCCATATGAATGATGTGCGTGGCGTCAGCCGCCGACTCGCGCATGTGCTCGAGATCAAGGATGTCGCCCTGGATCAAGGTGATATTCGGGTGCTGTCCGAGATCCGTGTGCTGCAACGCGTTGTTATGCAGGTTGTCGTACAGAACAACGTCGTTGTCGTCTGCCAACAGCCGCGCAATCGTTGTGCCGATAAAGCCGGCGCCGCCCGTTAGAAAGAATTTCTTGCCCTTCAGCACGTGCGGAGTCTACCGGGTTGGGTCGGTCTGCTGCTCTAGCGGGTGCGCCAGTTTTCGGTGACGAGGAAGGGAACGCGTTGGAAGTCGCGCGTGTCTGAGGTCACGATCACCGCACCATGCTCGAGTGCCGTTGCTGCGATCAGGCGATCTGCTGCACCAATCGGCGCCCCCGCTTTGCGCAGCATGACGTCGAGGAGACCGGCCCGCCGAGCGGTGGATTCGTCGACGGAAACTTGGGTGAGGGGGCGTAGCAGCATGTCGACTGCAAAGAGTTCTCGATGAGAGTCGCGAGCCTGCGCTGCACCTGCGATGAGTTCGCTGGTGGAGATTGTGCTGACCAAAAAGTCACCCGGTGCTGCCCGACGAAATCTACTCGTCACCTGAGGTTCGCCGCGCAGGATGTCGATTAGCGTCGACGTATCGAGAACCTGTTTCACTCCGACGTTCTATCCCACGGCTCGATTGCTGGGCCCGGGAGGTCTTCGGGGATCTCAAAGTCTGGGCAACTCCCACAGACACTGTCGAAGTAGCCCTCGGGCCAGCCTTGATGGGCTTTGTTAGTCAGGAGCTTCGCCATGTAGCGGCTGAGCGAGAGGTTTGCCACCTCGGCGTCTGCACGCAGCAGGTCTGCTGTGGCGTCCGTCACGTAAAGGTGTAATTGCGGCATCGGCCAACACTAGCACATAGTCCACATAGTTTAAGAATGTGCGAGAAATCCGAGGGTCATGAGCGTGCGTTTACGCCAAGCCGCGGCGGCGATAGACGTCGAGCATCCGCTCGGCGACTGCCGTATGGCCGTGCACTTGCTCAACGTAGGAGCGTGAGGCGCGGCCAATCTCGGTTAGCCGTTCAGGCTCGCGGATGAGACCCCGTAGGACATCAACCAGCGTGTCTTTATCAGCATTGAGCAGAGGAATTTTGGTGTCAAAAGCCGCCTCGGTTGCTGCGACGGCTTCGGGGTCGAGACGCACGATGCAGGGTTTGCCGAGCGCCATCGATTCGATCGAGAAGAGGCCGTACCAGCCGACGTTGAGCTGGTCGATCACCACGTCGGCTGCGGCGTAGCGCAGCTGTGCTTGGTCGTTCGGCGTGTTCTCGATGAGATCGAGCTCGATCGGAGCGCCCTCACTCTGTAGCGTGGCAACGGCCTCAAGTACCGCCTCCGTACCCTTTGAGCGCCGTCGCGATGGTGCATGCACGATGCGGATCGTTTTGCCAGGTGTTGGTACGGCTGGCTGCCAGGTCTCGAGGTTGATCCCGGGCGGCACGACGTCATAGTCGGGCCAGCCGGTGGCGCGCGGCGCGCGCGGCAGAATCGCGTACGAGCCGACGACGGCGGCGTCGGCATGGCGGAGTGCGTAATCCCACTTCGCCACGGGTGCATCGCGCAGGTCCGAGCCCCAGAAGTGGAAGACACGTCCCTTGCCGAGCCGGCCTAAAAGTGGCAGGTTGATCCGCTTGGGCACGATCGTGACGCCAAAGTGGAACTGGAAGATGTCGTAGTTCGGGATCGCGCGACCCAACGCGTAGGCCTGTTTGGGGAGATTGAGTGCGAGGTTGACGGGGCCACCACCCTGTCGCAAGTGCAGGTTGATATCAGAGCCGTCGCGAAACGGCTGGCGCGTAAAGACCATCAGTCGACTGTCACAGCCAAGCTCGTTAAGTCCAGCGCTCAACGCCTCGGGGCCACCAGCGATATTGAGGGGCGCGTGGAGGATGCGGAGAGGACTGGCCACGCGGCAAGGGTACGTGAGCAGGCCTTCGGGCAATCCAGGGCCACTCGCGATCGGGGAGGACATGACAACCGCGCGGATGTGGTGTCCTCAGGCGAAGCGGCGGTATCTGCTGGGGGGACATGACAAACCGGGGTTTGTCATGTCCCCCCAGCCCCAGCGAAGGGGTCGCCCGAGGACACCACATCCGCGCGGTTGTCATGTCCTCCCCTACCCTTGGCTTGATGCCCGACCGCCTCCGCATCCTCCTGATCGCCTTCTACTACCCGCCGACCGGTGGTGGTGGCGTTGAGCGCACGCTGCAGTTCTCGCGGCGTCTGCCAGGGCTTGGGATCGATGTCGAGATGCTGGTGCCGACGGACGCCAAGTGGCTGGCCGAGGACCCGGCCTCTGTCAGCCGTATCCCCGCCAACGTTCCGGTTCATCGCGTGCGCTATCGAGGGCCGTCGTTGCGACAACTTCCCGCCGATCGGATTCGCAACGCGCCAACGACTGCGCGCAAGCTCGCCGTGCGCGCAGCGCTTGCTCCACAGCGACTGTTTCTCCCCGACGCCAATGCGCCGTGGCTGGCCGATGTCGTTCCTGCCGCACTCAAGCTGCTCAAGACGGGACGCTTCGACGCGTTCATCACCACGGCGCCCCCGAACACCCTCGCCGTCGCAGGACGTATCATCCGCGCTCGCACGGACGTGCCGTGGATTGCCGACTGGCGCGATCCCTGGCTCACCCATGCCGATCTTGATGTGTCGCGCGTGGAGGTTCGTGCCAAACAGGCTGCGATCACGCGACTCGCCCGGTGGTGTGTTGGCGGCATGGACGCTGCGAGCGTCGTCGATCACGCCGAGGACGAGGTGCGCAGCCTGCGCGCCGATTTACCACTCGCGGTAATTCCTAATGGCATCGACCGCGACGAGCTCGCTGCGATCGAACGCCGACCCGACGCTAATCACTGCACCTTTACGTACACCGGATGGTTCTTTGACGATCGCTCGCCGCGGTATCTACTGCAGGCCGTCGCCGACCTCATACGCGATCGGCCAGAACTGCGCGATCTGATTCGCCTGCGCTTCATGGGGGGGTTCCCCGATACCGACCGCAGCCGCATTACCGAGCTCGGCCTCGACACTGTCGTTTCGATCGAACCACCCGCTTCGCATGCCGCCGCACTCCAGGCACAGGCCGACGCTGACGTTGCGCTGATCTTCATTGCGCGGATCTTCATGCAAGATGCTGGTGGGCACGGGGCAAAGTTTCTACCTGGCAAGGTCTGGGAACTCCTCGCCTGCGGCCGACCTGTATTGGCGATGCTAACGCCCGACGGAGCAGCAGCACGCGAACTCCGGGCCGTTGACGCTGCGATTGTTGCTCCCGACGATGTCACTGGTACACGCGCGGCTGTGGAGCACTATGTAGATCAGTGGCGGGCAGGCACATTGCCAAGTCCGTTGCTCGCCGACGATATCCGCACGCGCATCTCGCGCCAAACCCAGGCCGAGACACTCGCTTCGCTGGTCCGTGTGACCGTCACGCGTTAAGACGCCGGCCGCACTGGCATGCCGCGCACGCGCTCGAGCGAGCGAAGCAACGCCGTTAGCCCCGCTTGAGCCGTCGCTTCACGGGGCCAACCACGAGGCCAGCCACCTGTACAGCGCCTGGCTTCGGGTCGCGGATGCTAAAGACAGGTTCCTCGATGATGCCCGCAAGGGGTTTAAAGATACTGCCGAGGCTCTCGCGTCC
>SHUX01000091.1 GCA_009694475.1 Thermoleophilia bacterium | reverse complement strand
GAGCGCGGCGCCTCGCGGGCGGACGATAAGACGTCCGAGGCCGCGATGGAAGACCGCAAGCGCAACGGGTACTTCTAATGCCAGTCGAAACACCGAAGCTCCACGTCGTTGCTGTCGGCTCGGTCGATGATGGCAAGAGCACGCTGATTGGTCGCTTGCTCTACGAGACCGGGCATCTACGTGGCGATGAGATCGAGGCCGTCGAAGAGGCCAGTCGCAAACGGGGCCGCAAAGGCATCGACCTGGCGCTGCTGACGGATGGTCTGCGCGCCGAGCGCGAGCAGGGCATCACGATCGATGTTGCCTACCGCTCGTTCGACGCCAATGGTCGGCGCATCCTGCTTGGCGATGCGCCTGGGCACGTGCAGTACACGCGCAATATGGTGACGGCCGCTGCTGGTGCCGACGCCGCAATCCTGCTGGTCGACGCGAAGAACGGCACGACGGCGCAGACGCGTCGACACCTCGCGATCTGCGGCATGCTCGGCGTGCGCGACGTGATCGCCTGTATCAACAAGATTGATCTCGTCGACTATGACGAGGCGCGCTTCATCGAGATCGCCGACGAGCTGGTTGCGTCCGCTGCTCAGATCGACGGCCCGCGGATTACTGCGATTCCACTCTCGGCACTCAACGGCGTCAACCTCACCGAGCGCTCGCCTGAGACTCCTTGGTACGACGGCCCGACGGTCTTGGAGGTCCTCCACGATCTTGACCCACCCGTCATCGAGACGGCCTTCCGGATGCCCGTACAGTGGGTTATTCGACACGATGAAGGCACGCGTGACATTCGTGGGCTCGCAGGCCGCATCGACAGCGGCGCAGTTACCGTCGGTGACGAGATTGTTGCTCTCCCATCCGGCGCGACATCACGAATTGCCCAGATCGACGTGCTCGGTGACGAGCGCAACAGTGCCAGCGCGCCACTCAGCGTGACGCTCCACCTCGAAGACGACATCGACGTCTCCCGTGGCGATGTGATTGCTCTCGCAGCCGAGCCCCCGCTCGTTGCAACCCGCTTCCGCGCAACCGTCGCCTGGCTCGACGAAAAGCCACTCACAATTCCCGCTCGACTCGAGGCCCGACAGGGTACGCGCACGGTGCCTGTCATCGTCGAAGAACTCCACGAACGCCTCGAGCTTGACACGATGGAGCACGTCCCCGCCGACGTGTTGGAAGCCAACGACCTCGGTGTTGTCTCGATCCTCGCGGCCCAACCACTCGTGCTCGAGACGTACGCGGACAATCGTGCGATGGGCAGCCTCGTGCTGATCGACCCTGCAACCAACCGCAGTGTTGCCGCGGTGATGGTCAGCAACGTCCTCGTTGGCTAGAACGGCACACGCGATACGTGGCTCAGGAGGCCTCGTGTCTCGAGGCCATGGCGTGGCGGTCGAATCCAAGCGCAATCAGCTGCGTGGCGTTGACCCTAGGAGGACATGACAAACCGGGGTTTCTGATGTCCCCCATGATCTGCGTAACGGGTAGGCCATTCGCTCGGTGGGGGACATCAGAAACCCCGGTTTGTCATGTCCTCCATGGAGTGGCAAGAGACCACGCTGAGCGTGGGACACTCAGTCGCCTCAAAGCCCGAGAGTCGGCTTTGGGTTACTTACAGGCCCTTGCGGGCTTTGTCAGCCTGCCTACGTTTGTTCGGATCCAGCTGGACCTTGCGCAGGCGGACTGCGTCGGGGGTGACTTCGACACACTCGTCCTCGGCAATAAACTCGAGCGACTGTTCCAACGACAGGCGGCGGGCGGGCGTTAGGCGGACCAGTTCGTCCGCACTCGACGCGCGCATGTTCGTCAGCTTCTTCTCGCGCGTCGGATTGATGTCCATATCCTCGCTGCGCGCATTGATGCCAATCACCATGCCGCCATAGACCATCACGCCAGGCTCGACAAACATCTCGCCGCGCTCCTGCAGCGTAAACAACGCGTGTGCCGTGACAGGGCCCTGACGATCCGCGATCAGCGAGCCATTACCACGCGAACGAATCTCGCCATGCCATGGCTCAAAACCCTCCAAGACGTGGTGGAGTTGGCCTGTGCCGCGCGTCTCCGTCAAGAACTCGGTGCGGAAACCAATCAGGCCGCGAGCCGGCACGATCTCCTCGATCCGCACCCAGCCCGTACCGTGGTTGACCATCTGCTCCATGCGGCCCTTGCGGATACCAAGCAGCTGGATGACGACACCCGCATACTCCTCTGGCACATCAATCGCTAGACGCTCCATCGGTTCGTGACGCTTGCCATCAACCATGCGCGTCACCACCTGTGGCTTGCCGACCGTCAACTCGAAACCCTCACGACGCATCATCTCTACGAGCACAGCCAACTGCAACTCGCCGCGCCCCTGCACCTCCCATGCGTCTGGACGCTCCGTCGGCGTGACGCGCAGCGACACGTTGCCGACGAGCTCTTGATCGAGGCGATTCTTCAACATCGTGGCAGTCAACTTCGTCCCGCTCTGGCCCGCGAGAGGCGACGTGTTGATACCAATCGTCATCGAGAGGCTTGGCTCGTCGACGGCGAGAACGGGCAGCGCACGGGCATCAGCCAAATCTGCGATGGTCTCGCCGATCGTCACCTCCGGGATACCAGCGATGGCGACGATGTCGCCTGGGCCAGCCTCATCCGTCGGGACGCGCTCGAGCTCTTCGGCAACAAACAATTCGGTCAACTTGACGTGCTCAATCGTGCCATCGGCGCGGCACCAGGCCACGGTCTCGCCCTTCTTGAGGTGCCCATGACGAATCCGGCACAGCGCCAAGCGGCCGAGGTACGGCGAGGCGTCAAGGTTTGTGACGAGTGCCTGCAATGGGTGTGCTGGATCGTGCTCGGGCGCAGGGACGTGCTTGATAATCGTGTCGAACAGTGGCACGAGGCTCTCGGTCAACGAATCGGGACCCTCGTTCGAGGCGTGACCAGCGCGCGCATTCGTGTACACGATCGGGAAATCAATCTGCTTCTCAGTCGCATCCAAGTCGAGGAACAGGGCGTAGGTCTCGTCGAGTACCTCCGCAATGCGAGCATCGGGACGATCGACCTTGTTGATCACAAGGATCACCGGCAACTCGGCCTCGAGCGCCTTGCGCAACACGAAACGCGTCTGCGGTAGCGGCCCCTCGCTGGCATCGACGAGGAGCACGACAGCATCGACCATTGTCAGACCGCGCTCGACCTCGCCACCAAAATCGGCATGTCCCGGGGTATCAATAATGTTGATCTTGATGTCGCCGTAACGGACCGCCGTGTTCTTGGCGAGGATCGTGATGCCCTTCTCGCGCTCTAAGTCGTTCGAGTCCATCACGCGCTCGCCAACGTCCTGATTGACACGAAAAGCACCGGACTGCCAGAGCATGGCATCGACGAGAGTCGTCTTACCATGGTCAACATGCGCGACGATCGCGATGTTCCGGATCGAGTCGCGGCGTTCCACTAGTTGCGGCAGTCTACGTTGGGTGGGCGATTGGGAACGCCGGTCGACTCGGCATTCCTCGCGCAACCGGCCGCGTGCTCTGCAGACACGGTGGCATGTTCTGGCACGATGGTCTCGGCCGAACGTTACCGCTTTGTCACCCTCGCCGCGGGGCGCTTCCTCCACGATAACGAGGTGATGCGACGTTTTGTGTTTCCCGTGGTGCTGGCTCTCGGCGTGCTTGGGCCGACCGTTGCACAGGCAAATTGGCGTGCCCCGTCGGACCCTTCCGAACGCCCTGACGTGCCTGCCGTGACGATTCGAAAAGATGTTGATGCCAACACCGTAATTCTGCGGACTTGGTACGAGACGTGGAATGGACGCCGGCGGGCGATGACGATTTTCTTCCCGCGCGCTGCCGAGAACACGGGGCGCGTACTCCCCCTACTGGTGGCTGCACATCCGGCGGGTGGAGCGAGCACCTGCGTCGACCAGATGGCTCAACTGTCGGGACGGTTTGACTTCGTGCTCGCCTGCCTTGATGGCCAGGGCGTGATGACGCGAGCGTTCTCGTATGGGGCGCCCGGCCAGATCGCCGACCTGGCAGCGGCACCGCGGCTGATTGCCGGACGCTTACCGGGCATGAAGCTCGACGCACGTAGGCTCTACCTCGTCGGCTCGTCGATGGGTGGTACAGAGGCTTTGCTCGTCGGCTTGCGCTATCCGAACGCGTACCGGGAGACGGTCGCGCTCAGCCCGGTCACGGATCTTGGTTTTCGCTTCAACTCGCTCCCGCTTGTTCGGCGCGGCCAACTCGAGGCCGAGTGTGCTGGCCCACCGATGTTGCGAGGTGCGTGTTACGTCGAGCGCAGTCCGATCGCCTTTGTCGGCCGGCGTGCGGTGGGCTCGACGATCCTGAGTGTCTGGTATTCGACGGACGATCCAGTCTCGGGAGCACCGCAACAGGTGCCGAGGTTTGTGGCTAACGCACGTCGTTTGATACAGCCGGATCAGTTGCGTGTGCGGGTCGGCACGGGGGGACATGGTGCACTCTGGGACCGTGCCGATTATCGGGCGGCGTGGCTGATCGACCTCGGCTTGGTGCCCCGCGGGGGGCTCCCAGCAACGACTGCGTTTCGGACGTAAGGGTTGTGCCCTAGTGGGCCGCCTGTAGCGCGTCCGGCTCTTCGGCCGTCAACGCCCGAGCAATGGCTCGGCAGGCGTACTCGGCATCGCTGTGGAGTGCGTTGTCGTCGGGGATCGACCACGATGATTGTTTGACGACGACGACGCCGCGCGGACGATCGACGTAGATCATCTGGCCGTGAATACCCACGGCCATGACGCAGCCGGGATCGACGCGTGGCTGGTACCAGCAGGAGCGGTAACAGCCACCGGGCAGCCAGTCGGCGTAGTCGCCGATCGCCCAATGGGCAGGGTCGCCACCGGTGGCGAAATCCTCGATGAAGTCCGTGGGCACGATGCCAGCGCCACCTTCGGCGACGATCATCCCAAGTCGTGCGAGGTCGCGTGGGGTTGCGCTGAGGCCACCGGCTGCACGGGGCACGCCGAAACGATCGAGGGTCATGTCCGCATCGGCTTCCGCGCCCATTGGCACCCACAGATACTGCGACACGGCCAGTGCGTAGGGCAGCCCACTGGCCGCTTCGCAGACCCAGCCGAGCATGTCCGTGGTCGGCGACATGTAGCGGAAGCGCTGTCCGTGCTCACCCTCCTTCTGTCGGGAGGCGAGGAACTCGTGCAGGCCCATGTGGTCGGGCGGCGCGGGGTACCAGCCAGCCGAGTTGCGGTACAGCACGATGTCGGGGCCCGGCGAGTAGTCCTCGACAAACTCGTACGACGCTTCCATGTCGAGCAGGTGGCGGACGGTCGCGTCGCCAAAGCCGCCACCGGCGATCTCGGGGACGTAATCGATGACGGGGGCATCCGGGTCGATCTTGCCGGCCCCGACGAGTGCGCCGCAGAGCAGGGCGGTGATCGATTTTGTCACGCTGAACATCAGGTGCGGCTCGTCGTCACGAATACCGGGTGCCAGCCACTCGAGCGCAACGGCGTCACCCTTGATCACAACGAGTGCGTCTGTCTCTGTCGAGGCCAGGTATTCGCCCAGCACGCGCTCGCCCGTCGAACTGTCGAATTTGAGATCGAGCAGGTTGACTGCGGGCTCAAAGCTGAGGGCGCGCGGGTGATGGCCGTGGCGGATGCGGGCGGTGGGGATCAATTCGCGCACGTGTCGAAACGACCAGCGCGTGTGGGGTGGCTGCATCCAATTTGCGAGTGTGGGACGGTCCATATCGCCAGTATGGTCGGTTGCGGTGGAACGCACGACCCGCTTGTGCCGGTGTGGCTGGTCTCACCTCCGAGATTCCGAGCATCGCAGTCGATACACCGATCTGGCTGAGTCTGGTTGCAACAGCGACAGGCGCGTGAGAGGGCGCCTTGCATGGGCGCCAGCGCTCGCCAAAGATCGACATTGTTGGCCTCACAATTTTGTTGCTATCACTGGGTTTTGGCGGTAGCCTGATGCGAGACGTTCTGGTTGGAGATGCGCCGCCCGAGGCGCTGCGCCACTGGTGGTACATCGCGATGGTCGGGCTAGCGGGCGTTGTGATTGTCGGGTTCTCGATTCGTGTGATTGCTGAGCGGATGGGGCTTCGCACACGCCCGATGCGCCCGATTGACGAGTACCGTCAAATTGGTCGTGGCCATGCCGTTTGGCGTGCCTGTCCCGCGTACCGCGCGGCGTACGCTCTGAGCGCGATGAGCGAACGACCCGATGAGCAGCAGCGAGGACCGGTGCAGACCTCCGTCTGCCGACAGCCCTGCCCGATGTGTCAAAGCCTCGAGCCACCAATTGACGTGCATGGTCATAGTCAGTGCGCGACGTGCAAGATCAACATCGATCCGTGCTGTGGTGGCGCTGCTTTCGAATTGCCCGCGGCGTCGTGACCTGACTCGTTGGAAACGCGCCGAGCTGTACCCGCGGGGTTGCGTCCATGATTGGATGTGGGGGACAGCAGATACGGCGGAGGTATCGGTGCTGAAAGCGATCGTGCAGCGGGTGGCCCTCTTGGCGTCTGTAGTGCTGGTCGTGTCGGCAGCGAGCACGGGAGCCGTGGCTTCTGCAGCGACGGTATCTGCGCCGCGACTCTTGGGTGCTCTGACGGTGGCGAGCGAGCATCAGTCGGGCTACTCGCGTGATCTCTTCAACCTGTGGGTCGATGCTGACGGCAACGGCTGCGATACCCGTCGGGAGGTCTTGATCGGTGAGGCGCGTGTTAGCCCACATGTCGGGTCTGGTTGTGACCTGTCGGGCGGGCGTTGGTGGTCGGCGTACGACAACCTCTTTATCACCAACGCGAGCAGCCTTGATATCGATCATTTCGTACCGTTGGCGGAGGCGTGGCGATCGGGAGCCTTTCGTTGGAGTGCGGGAACCCGCGAGGCTTTCGCCAATGATCTTGGCTACTCACTGTCGTTGATCGCTGTCACGGCGCATACGAATCGCAGCAAGAGCGATGCTGATCCGGCTGGTTGGCTGCCGCCTTTCAATGCGTATCGCTGCACGTATGTGGCGACGTGGGTGGCGATCAAGTGGCGGTGGCGACTGACGATTGACCCACTCGAGAAGGCTGCGCTCACCCTCGGGCTGACAGGCTGTGGTGCTGCTGCGAAGGTGTTGCAGCCGAAGCCTGCGGCAGTTACGACGGGACCGGTCGTGCCCGTTGCCAGCGGGGGCACGACGATTGCGGCTGGAAGCAACGGCGTGCTCGACCCGCGCTATTCGTACTGCACGGGGGCCATCGCTGCCGGGCTTGGTCCGTACTACCGCGGACAAGATCCCGAGTACGCCTGGTACCGCGACGGCGACAGCGACGGCATCGTCTGCGAACGCTGACCGTCAGACTCTGTCCATGATCACCGTCAGCCACCTCTTGCAGACCCCG
>SHUX01000090.1 GCA_009694475.1 Thermoleophilia bacterium | reverse complement strand
TTATCGTCCATCACGGTCCGGATCGTCGAGCAGCGTCCGGCCAGCGCCTCATCGACCGAGTTGTCGATTACCTCCCAGAGCAGATGGTGCAGCGCGCGGCTGTTGGTGCCACCGATATACATGCCGGGGCGTACACGGACGGGCTCGAGCCCTTCGAGCACACGAATATCGGCAGCGCTATAGCGGTCGTTGGCCATTGTCCAGCAGGGTAGGCGACAGGGTTCCGGGTCAAGGGGTAGGCCCGAGATCAACTTCCTAACGAGATCAACTTCCTAATGGGGTCTGACCCCATTAGGAAGTTGATCTACGCTGCGCGGAGTGCTGCTCGCCTCGATCCCAAGTCCGTCGTCGCCCTACGTCTTCCAAGCCGGCTCGTTTGGGCTGCGCTGGTACGGCCTGCTGATCGCGATTGGCATTGGCGTTGCGATTTGGATTGCGCGGCGCGAGTTTCGCCGTCGAGGGTGGGACCCTGAGGGCGTCTACACGCTCGCGATGTGGGCCGTGCCCGCCGGCATCATCGGGGCGCGCCTCTATCACGTCGCCACCGACTGGCATCTCTTCGCCGACGATCCGGCGCGGATTATTCAGATTCAGCAGGGCGGTCTCGGGCTGCCCGGGGTGATTATTGGTGGCGCGATCGGAGCGACGATTGCCGCGCGTCGACTGGGACTGCCGGCGCTGGGCGTCTTCGACTGCATCGCGCCCGGCCTCGTCTTGGCGCAGGCGCTCGGCCGTTGGGGAAACTGGTTCAACCAAGAACTCCCCGGCGGACCCAGCAACCTGCCATGGGCCGTCGAGATCGACCCACAGTATCGGCCCGCACAGTACCTCGATTTCGCGACGTTCCAGCCGACGTTCCTCTACGAGTCGCTCTGGAACCTGGGTGTCTTTGCTGTCCTTGTCCTGCTGGTAATTCCGCGCTATTGGAATCGAGCACGCTACGGCACGGTCTTTGCTGCCTACCTTTTCCTCTATGGGGTTGGCCGTGTCTGGGTCGAGGCTCTACGCATCGACGCGGCGCACGTGTTTCTTGGCGTGCGTCTCAACGACTGGGTCTTCGGGATCGTCGTGATTCTCGCCGCAGCATTCCTCGCGCGCTCGTTTAGTCGGCTAAAGCCGGCGCCCGGCGTGCTGCTGTCGCAAACGGAATAGCCGCCAAAGCGAGCAGCGCAGACAATACGAGGCCGGCGAGGTACGCGCCATTGGCAAAGTGGCTTGCTCCCTCCAGCGCATTACCCGGATTGGCAGGGCCACCGGCAAGCGACCAGCCGAGCACCGCGGCGATACCGAGCAGCGCGATTGACAGCAGCGTTCCGAAGCGCGCCGCCGCGAGGTTGATCGCCGACTGCATACCCTCGTCGCCCGCAGGGGCGAGCTGCAGCACCGCGTGCGTGACCGGGCCGGCCATGCAGGCCATGCCTAAGCCGAGCAGTATCTCGGCTGGAACTACGACCCAGACGCGACCATCGGTAAGGAACAAGGCGGGAATCACGCTCAGCGTGGTCAGTAATGGCCCGAGGCGCAGCATCAACTGCATGTGGTTGCCCGCCGCGAAGGTGGTCAGACGGCTCGACGTGAGCATCACCATCAGACTCATCGGCAAGAGCAGAAAACCGGTCACGATCGGCCCGTAGCCGAGCGCTGACTGCAGGCGAATCGAGATCAGGAGTCCCATCGTCAGCGGAGTCGACCAGGCGAGGATCGTAAAGACGTGTACGCGGTTTATCAGCCGGTCGCGAACAGCGCGCGGCGGGATCATCGGATCGGAGAACCGCCGCTCGTGCCATACGAAGCCGAGTGTCATGACACCGCCGGCAGCAAGCAGGCCGAGCACGAGCGGGTCGAGCAATCCGCGTGAGGGCCATTCGATCAGACCGGCCGTCAAGAGGGCAATTGCCGTTGCGATAATGCTGCCGCCAACCAGATCAATCCGGCGCTGGGCGCGGGGCGAGTCGATAATGCCGCGGGCAAACAACACCGCGACAAGCAGCGCCGGAGTCACGACCAGAAAGGCCCAACGCCAGCCGAACAGGCCGCCGACGAGGCCACCAAAGGCCGGTGCGATCGACGCGGATAGGCTGGTGCCCGTCACCCAGATACCGATCGCCCGGGCTTGGCGCTCCGGCGCAACCGAGGTGCGCAGGATCGCGATTGATGCTGGCGTCATCAAGGCGGCAGCGACACCCTGCAGGGCGCGGGCACCGATCAGAAAGTCGGCCGACGGCGCCAGCCCGACCAGGAGCGTCGCCACGATAAACGCGGCAAGTCCGACCTGCAGCATTCGCTTGTGTCCCCAGACATCACCCATCACGCCAGCAGGCAGCACGAATGCCGTCATCGTGATCAGATAGGCATTGACGATCCACTGCTCCTGCGCCAGGCTCGTGTGCAGGTCGTTGCGGATGTCGGGCAAGACGACATTGACGATCGAGATGTCGATAAAAATCGCGCCCGTTGCAAGGATGCAGGCGAACAGCGTCTTGCGCTCGTAGAAGCCTCGCAGCAGCATCAGCCGTGGAGCGCCTTGGCGATGCGTTGGCAGTGCATTGCGTGCACCGTACCGCGATCGGCGCGGCGCGTCCGTTGCGACGAGTATTCACTACGACCATTCACCACTAGACTCAGCGCGTGGCTATCACCGAAGAACGCGACGTGGTCATCATTGGTGCTGGCATTGCCGGTCTGACAGCCGCGCGCGAATTGCGCGCCCACGACCCGCTCGTGCTTGAAGCCTCGGACCGCGTTGGTGGGCGCATCTGGTCGAAGCAGTGCGGCGCGCTTGCGATGTCGGTTGGCGCTCATATGTTTCCGCCGCCAGATTCGGTGATTGGTGGCTTGGTCACGGAGTACGGCCTGGACGTTCTCAAGATCACGGGGTCAATGCTCAATCTTGCGCTGCAGGACCGAGTGATCCAGGATGCCCGCCCCGAGTTGATGCCCTTCAAGCTGCCACTTTCGATGCGCGGTCGCGTCTCATTCGCCCGCGCGGGCTTGAAGGTCAAGCGCATCGGTGACGAGTACATGCGACTCGCCGTCCAGCAGCCGGGCGAGACCGCAGCCGACGTGCGGCTGCGATTGTTGCAGTACGGCGGCGACGAATCGTTTGCCGATTTTCTCGGCCCGTTGCATCCCGAGGCCGAGCGTATCTTTCGCGCGCTCTGTAATCGCACGATCGCTGAGCCGGGAGAGATCTCCGTATCGGCGATGGCGGCGCTGTTTGGGCATGTCTGGGATACGGGCGATCTTGGTCGCAACATGCGTGGCGGCTCTGGGCTGCTGCCGGAGGCGATGGGTCGCGATCTCGCCGACCAGATCCGACTCCAGACTCAGGCGACGAGCCTTACCTTTGACGGCGCCGGCGTAACCGTGGGGTACGAGCGGCCCGATGGAGCAGGCAGCGTGCGGGCTCGTGCGGCGATCGTTGCCGTGCCAACGCCCGACCTGATCCCCTTCATGGCTGATGCGATGACACCGGGTTTCCGCTCGGCGATCGACCGCGTCACCTTCGGTCCGCATGTCGTGCTGAGCATCCGTACGGGCGAGAGTGAACCTATGCCGTGGGACGACCTCTATTCGATTTTGACGCCGGACTACGCGTTCAACATGGTCTTCAACCACACCAACTCCCTCTATGCGGCGGGCACGCCAAAGCAGGGCAGCGTGTTGATGGTCTATGGCGGTGCCCAGCGCGGCTACGCACTGCTCGGTAAGAGCGACGCGGAAATCGAGGAGATCTTCCTGCGTGACCTCGACCGTCTCTATCCCCAGGTGCGGTCGAACATCGTCGAGACCTGGGTCATGCCGTGGGCGCACGCAGGGGCATTCGCCGCGCCGGGACGGTGGCGCGCGCAGGAGACGCTGGAACGCGGTCTTGGCGGACGTATCTTCGTGGCTGGCGACTGGGTCAGTGATTTCGTATCGATGGAGACCGCAGCCCTGACCGCGATCGACGCAGCCTCCAACGTGCGTGGCGTGATCGAGCGCGGTGGTGTCCAGCAGGCTGTTGCTCGCCGCGTCGTCGTGCCGCGCGATCCGAAGGCGACCAAGCGCGTGCAGGCGTTCTTCGGTGACGCCTCCTCCGCCGAGGAATAACGCCTAGCGCGAGCGAACGCGGATCTCGAACGAGGCGGCGAAGGTTGCGCCCGGTGTCAGTTCGCGGAGGTCGTCGCCGGTAATGAGTGCGTTGGTCGGCGCGGTCATCGGTTCGAAGCAGATGAAGTCCGCGTCGGCTGGCGCGTACACCTGCGCACAACGGTAGGCATCACCAAACGAGACCTCGATTAGGCGCTCCTGCGTCTCGACACGAAAAATCGCGGGCGCCGCAAGCGAGAGGTAGAGGTCGTCGTAGGCGTCTGTCCCAAGTTCGCGCCAGCCCTCGTCGGCACGCGCGATCTCGCCGGTCGGGAGTCCGCGCTCGTCGAGCACTGCGTGCGTGCGTACCGGCAAGTCGATCCGCCACGTCGAGCGCTCGCCGCCCGGCGCGAGGTAGGGGTGAAAGCCAAAGGAGAGCGGGACAGGCAGGTTGTCCTCGGCGATCACGACGAGTGTCGTACGGAGACCATTGACATCGAGCTCGTGGGTCAACTCGAGGCGGTGTGGAAACGGAAAACCCGCCAGCAGGTCGGGGTAGGCGCCGAACTCGATCGCGGCCGTGATCGCGGCGAAGTGGCTGGTGCAGGTCGTGCCTGTCACCTGCCAGCGTGGACTCGCAATCAACAGGCCGTGGATCGGGAGGCCGCGTTCGTCGAGCCGAAGCGGCATCGCGGTGGGGTGGAGGTCAACGGCCACGCTGCCGACCTTGTACGTCACACCGCTGAGTCGATTTGCCCAGGGATAGAGCAGAGGCACGCCGAAACTCGAGCCATGGTCGCGATAGGCGGCCAACCCGCTGCGCTGGCCCAACAGCTCGACCCCACAATGCGTGAGTGACGCAACGACCATGCCGACGGTGGGCACGATCGTCGCGCTGAGATCGCCGACACTGAGCGTCGTGCTGGGGGAGCCAGCGAGCTCGCCGTGGGTGATTTCTGCGGTCATTGACGGGCAGGCTATCCGTCCGGCTACAGGTACGCCATACTTACGACACGCTTGAAGAGGAGACTTCACAATGAATCCGCTTACTGACTTTGCCGCACTGCCCGCAGACGCCCACAAGGGCGAGTGGCTGAACTGGTCCAAGATGGCCGACTTCGAGAATCAGTCGCCGCCCGTGATCGTGACGGGCGAGGGTGTCTACGCGATCGAGAGCAATGGCAATCGCCTGCTCGACGGTGTCTCCGGACTCTTTACGACTCAGATTGGCTACTCGCACGGCGCCGAGATTGGCAAGGCCGCAGCGGCACAGCTCGAGACGCTCAGCTTCTACCCCAACTGGGCTGCGACGCATCCGTCGGCGCTTGCGCTGACGGATCGCATCCTCGGCCTCGCGCCCGATCGCATGGCTCGCGTGCTGTTGACGTCCGGTGGCTCCGAGTCGGTCGAATCCGCTCTCAAACTTGTGCGCCAGCACTTTCTCGCCCAGGGCCAGGGCCTCAAGCGCAAGATCATCGCTCGCCGCGGCGCGTATCACGGCTGCACGATGGGCGCACTGTCGTTGACGGGCATTCCGCTCTCGCGCGTGCCGTTTGAGCCACTCGACCCGAACGTCCGCCACGTGGTCAATACACACGAGCGGTCCTGTCTCTACTGTCATGACAAGGGCGGCTGCACGCTGACCTGCGCCGATGCAATTGAGCAGGCAATTTTGGCCGAGGGTCCCGATACGGTGGCGGCGGTCGTCGTCGAGCCGATTCAGAACGGGGGCGGCCTGCCGCCGGCCGACGGCTACGGCGCGAAGGTTCGCGAGATCTGTGACCGCTACGGCGTGCTGCTCTGGTGCGACGAAGTGATCACCGGCTTCGGCCGCGTTGGTGCCTGGTTCGCCTCGGATCGTCTGGGCTTCAATGCCGACATTTGCACGTTTGCCAAGGGTATTACCTCCGGCTACGCGCCGGGTGGTGGCGTGATCTTTACGGAGGCCGTTGGTGCTCCGCTGATCAACGCCGAGGCGATGTACGCGCATGGCTTTACGTTCGGCGGACATCCGCTGACGTGTGCTGTGGCATTGACGAACCTCGACATCATGGATCGCCTCGGCGTGATCGAGAACGTGCTCGCCAACGAGGACTACTACGCAGCGGCGATGGCCGACGTGGCAGCCAGCAGCGAGCTCGTGGTTGAGGCGCGTGGCAAGGGCTACTATCACTCGCTCGAGCTGGTTGACAATGCCCTGACGGCTCCGGTTGCAGGTGCGGCTCGCAAGCATGGCGTAATCGTTCGACCCGACGTGCGTGTCAAGCCGATGATCGTGACGGCCATGCCGCTGATCTCCGAGCGCTCGCACATCGATGAGTTGGCCGATGCTCTGAAGGTGGCGCTCGTCGACGTCAAGGGCTAGAGCTCTCGATGGCTCGGACAACTGAGACTGCAGACCAGCGGCGCGCGCGGCTGATCGTCGTTGCGCGTGACGTGATTGCGGAGCAGGGTGTCGCCGCCTGCACCTTTCGCACCCTAGCGAAGGCGGCGGGTAGCTCGACGCGGCCGTTCACGCACGCCTTTGGTACGCGCGACGCAGAGCGTTGGCCCCCTGCCCGTCGCGCCTAGGCGCTGCAGACAGAGGGCCGAACGACTTACGACCAGGGGTACGGGCTGTTCGACACCGGGTGAAGGTCACCCGTGGCGAAGCGCTCGTAGCGGAACGGATGCAAGAGCGACGAGTTGCCGCCGAGTACGACGTTGGCGACTTCCTTGCCGACGCCGATCATCTTGTAGCCGTGGTTCGAGTCGGCGATCACATACACGTTCGGGCGCATGTAATCGAAGACAGGGAAGTTATCGACCGTAAACGAGCCGACACCGCCGGAGCGGGCCGTCTTGTAGTTGGCGCGACACCCTTCGAAGCGGCTCATGCAGTGCGAAAGGCTCGCGCACCACATGTCCGGGAAGGCCGGGTCGACGCTGGAGGTCGGGTACGGATCAAGCTCGAAGTCCGTATCGAGGGCGATCGGAGCAGCGCCACCCTGGATGCCGTGACGGTCACGCTTGAAGTAGTTGCCCCACAGCTCGTCGGTGACGAGCTTGCCGTCATCCGTGTAGAGCGGTGCGTCGGAGTCGACATGGAGCACCGGTGGCATCTTGCCGTCGGCCGTCGCGTGCATCAGTGGGTCGACAGCGATCTCGCCCTCCTGCAGGTACCAGAACGTCCACATGTCCTGATCTTTGTGGACGTCACCGGTCGGCGTGCGGACGTCGAGCTTGTCGGGCAAACCGAGCATCTCCCAGATGCGCGGGACCCACGGTCCAACGCCGATGATGACCTGCTCGCACTCGATGTCGCCCTCGGAGGTGTTGACCTTCGTGACCGCACCCGAGTT
>SHUX01000008.1 GCA_009694475.1 Thermoleophilia bacterium | reverse complement strand
AGGTCGCCAGTAATAACGATCAGATCGGGCGCAGCGTCCTGTACCAGCGCGACCGCACGACGAGCCGCAGCCAAGTTGAAACCCGGTGCGCCGAGATGCAGGTCGGAGACGTGGGCGATCCGCAGCCCCTCGAGGTCGACTGGCAAGCCCGCGATCGAGACGGTGCGGTCGAGGCGGACCACCGAACGCGCCTCGACCATACCAGCGGCAGCACCAAGGGCAACAAGACCAGAAAGGGGCAGAAGGAACACGCCCACAGCCTACCCGCCAGCCACAGGCTGCTTCGTCGGCTCCTTCTTCGGTTACTTACCGGGGAAGGCAGCCACAAAGCCGCACGCACCCCACAATCCTCGACCCAGCCGCCGCGCAATGGCAACGCGGTCGGCGATTGGGCCGGCATCGTCGAGGTTGGGCGCGATCGGCAACTCGCGCGCGAAGCCCGACAGTGCCAGCACCCGCGCCAGATCGCGGCCAGCAATCGGCCCATCGCGCGGCACGACACGCGCTAAGAGTCGACCAAAGTGGTCGCGCTGCTCACGCGCCGGCACAACCTCGACCACGCGTCCCGAAAGCCACGCCCGTGCAGCCGTTGCAGCCTCGACCCCAAAACACCCCGCCGGCTTCCCTGGATGCTCGATCTCTGGCGTATCGATCCCAACAATGCGCACCGAGCCCTCGTAGCCCGCCATGCGAATGCGTGCCGTGTCACCATCGAGCACGTCGAGCACGAGGCCCGGCCCAACCGCAATCGGACCGTCTGATTGGCTCGGACTCGCCGGGGCCGGTACCTGTCGCGCGATGACGACCGCGGCGATCAGCGCCACGATAACGGGGACGAGCGAGCGCTGCCGATGCATGCACCGATCATCGCGCCACCAGCCGCGCTAGGAACGCGCAGAAACAGCCGGCTCTGGCATGGGTGCGACCAGATCGAAGTACTCGACAGCCTGCTTACCCACACTTCCCGTCAGACGCCAGTCGGACCAGGCCGCAGCAACAATCGAAATACCACCCGGCAAGAGGCGAATCAGGATGCCACTCGTACGACGCCGCGCCACCTTACGCACAACATCGGCACCGATCGCCGAACCGAGCGCAACCGCAGTCTCTGGCGCGATCGTCCCGCTGCGCAGCATCTCGATCGACAACTCCTCGCCACCAATCCGAATCACATCGCCATCGAGCTCGGCCGCACCCGCCGCCATGCCAAGCACGATCATGATGTCGAGCCGCCGCAACTCCGTCGCCTGCAGATCGAGACCACGCAAGTGTGCGAGTGCGAGCACCATCCGCGCCTCGGTGACCGTCATCGCCAACGAATCCGCCACCGCCGCCGCCAACTCGACAGCAGTCCCCACCGCCGGAATCACCGCCGGAATACCACTGACCGCACCACGCGCCGCGCTGCGCCACGCCACATCGCGCACCAACTGGCGCTCCAGCGCACGCGGATCCAGATCGCGACGCACAATGCGCGCCACATCTGCCCGCACCGCCGTATCCGTCGCAAACTGGCTGATCGCAAAATCGATCGCCGTAAACATGCCCGTGCCCACGCGCTCGATCAGCCCCGAGACAGACAATCCACCGAGATCGGCCACCGTCTCGACCGTGCGGCCACGCGTCGCGCTCGCAAGCAAGGCACCCGTGACACCCTTGGTCGCAAACTGCTGACCCGAACTCGCAAGTTTCGAGAGTTGTCCGATCATCGTGCCACCGTCTCCTGCCAAGTCATCCCACCAAGGCTACCCGACGAAAAGAACCGCCGCGTACTAGACCTTCGTACCGACGACCGACGGCACCTGCAACTTAGCCTTGACCGACGGGCTCAGCCGCGTGACATGGCGCTTGAACTTGAGCTCGGACTCCTCAATACCCGCAGCCGCACCCAACAGCTGGGAGAGATGCAGAATCGGAATACCAAACTCGCGACCCGAATAGGCCGCGGCCTTACGCTGCCACGCATCGAGCGAAAGATGGCAGAGCGGACACGGCGTGACGATGACATCGGCACCAGCATCCATCGCCTGCTCAAGCGGCTGCACGAGCTCGCCGAGCGCAACGTCTTCGCGGGCCAACACGATCGGGAAGCCGCAGCACTTAACCTTCGCGGGATAGTCGATCGGCTCGGCACCACACGCCCTGATCAGACGCTCGAGCGACTCGGGACGATCCGAATCCTCGAAACCGAGAATCTTCGCCGGACGCAAAATCTGGCAGCCATAGAACGGCGCGACCTTGAGACCCTCGAGGCTCTTGACGGCAATGCTCTTGAAGCGCTCGTAGCCCTCACCCGCCGAAACCTCCCACAACAGGTGGCGAACATCAACGCCGCCCTGATAGGTCGTGGCGCCGACTTCCTTGAGGTTGTCATTGACACGGTTAAGAAGCGCCGCATCCTCCTTCAACGCCATATTGGCTTGGCGCAAGTTGAGCGTGCAGACGTTGCAGATCGTCAGGATCGTGTCGCAACCAGACTGCTCGGCCTGGCCGAGAATACGCGCCGAAATATGCAGGTAGTAGTCGGGCTTAGCCTCATGAATATCACCCGCGCCACAACACGTGACACTCGGCATCTCGACCAGTTCGATCTCGAGCTTCTTCGCGATCGCTCGCGTCGAAGAATCGAGCTCTTTCTGCGAAAGGCTGGCGAGGCAACCGGGGTAGTATGCGTAGCGCTCCTGCATGAGGGAATCAGCCTTCCTGAACAGCGTCGGGATGCGTTGCCGTAGCACGGCGCGGCTGACCCTTCGCTTCCTTTTCGAGCAGCTTCCAAAGCCGCTTGACCTCGTCGTTGTCCTTCGCCTTATGCGGAGTCAGAGGGTTTGGCACCTTACCAGCACGAGCCAACTGCAACGCGAACGGAATGTCCTTCAGCGCATTGACCGGGCCGATCGTCTTCGGGACCAACTCGGTCTCACGCAGATAACCACCCTTGTACGTCGAATCGACGAACACCTTCGCATGCTTCGCACCCTCATCGCCCGTGAAGCCCTCCTTGAAGGACTCGGCACCAAGTTTCGCGATCGCATCACGCGGATCGACACCCTTCGGGCAACGCTGATTGCAGAAGTAGCAACGCGTGCAATCCCAAATGCCATGCGCACCATTGAGGTCACGCAGACGCTCACGCGTGTCCTGATCGCGAGCATCCCCAACGAAGCGGTAGGCCTTCGCGAGCGCTGCCGGTCCGAGGAACTCGGGATCCGACTCCATCGAGTTGCACTCCGACACGCAGCAACCACAGAGGATGCAGAGCGACTCCTTATGAATCAGCGCCGTATCGACCGGCGCGATCCGCCACTCCTTCGCCGGCGTGTCCGCACCCTTCGTGTCGAGATACGGCTTGATGGCGCGGATCTTGCTCCAAAACGGATCCATATCGACGACGAGATCCTTGATCACCGGCAAATTGCCCATCGGCGACACCGTGATCGTATGACCCGCCTCGACAAACTTGCGCATCGACACCTTGCACGCCAACGCGGCACCACCATCGACACGCATCCCACACGAACCACAGACCGACATACGACACGACTTGCGATACGACAACGTGCCATCACACGTGTCCTTAATCGCGTCGAGCGCGTCGAGCACCGTAGCGGTGACCGGGATCGTGACGGTAAACGTGTCGAAACGCGACTTGGCCGTCTCCGGGTCGAAGCGACGCACCTTCAGCGTCGCCTCCATCGTCTCCGTATCGTACGCACCCTTAAGGGTCGTAAAGTGGGCATTCTCAATCGTGGCCATATCAGTAACTCCGTGCCAGTGGCTGATGCTTAGTAATCGTGACCGGGCGATAGTCGAGGCGAACCTCGCCACCATCGTTCCAGTTGAGTGTGTGCTTGAGCCAATGGTCGTCGTCGCGCGTCGTAAAATCGAGCCGCGAATGCGCACCACGACTCTCCTTGCGCGCCACGGCACTCGTGACCAGACAATCCGCACACTCGAGCAGCGAATGCAACTCGAGCGCCATCGTCAGATCGGTATTGAAGACCGGGCCATGATCATCAAGGCGCAACTTCTGCGCGCGCTCGCGCAATTCGTACACCTTCTCCTGGCACTCAAGCAACGCCTCGCCGGTGCGGTAGACGCCGGCCTTGTCGTACATCGTCTTCGCGAGCTCCTCGCGCAAAACACCCGGGCGCTCGCCCTCGGACGTATTGAGGATGCCGGCGATGCGTCGATCCTCGTCGGCCAGCGCAGCCGGCTCGATGCGTGCACCCGTATCGCCCTGCTCGAGCACACGCTCGGCAGTAGCCTGGCCCGCACGACGACCAAACACGATCGTCTCCATCAGCGAGTTGCCACCAAGACGATTCGCACCATGCACCGACACGCAGGCGACCTCGCCCGCAGCCCACAGGCCCGGCACCATCGTCTCACCCCAAATATCGCAGTCGACGCCACCCATCTGATAGTGGGCACCCGGACGAACCGGGATCGGCTGCTCGATCGGATCGACACCCGCATAGTCGATCGCCAACTCGCGACTACCCGGCAGACGCGACTTCAACTTCTTCCACCCCAGATGCGTCAGGTCGAGCAGCACACAACCATCGACGCCACGACCATCAGCGATCTCTCTCCACTCGGCACGCGACACAACATCGCGAGAAGCCAACTCCATCGCGTTCGGCGCATCGTGCACCATAAAGCGCTCGCCATCCTTATTGCGCAGATAGCCACCCTCACCGCGACAACCCTCAGTGATCAGCACGCCGTTCGACTTGAGCGTCGTCGGATGGAACTGCATGAACTCCATGTCCTTCAGCGGCACACCCGCATTCCACGCCAGCGACATACCATCGCCCGTGCAGGCAAAGGCGTTCGTCGTGCCGTAGTACATACGACCAACACCACCCGTCGCGAGGATCACATGGTTGGCCTCAATTGCGTGCAAGCCACCCTTCTGCGTGTCCCAGGCAATCACACCAGCACAACGACCCTCGTCGACAACAACCCTGGTCGCGAAGAACTCCTCGTAGACCTTGATGTCGTATTTGATCAACTGCTCGTAGAGCACGTGGATCAAGACGTGGCCCGTGATGTCGGCCGAATAGACCGTGCGTGGCGCACCAGCAGCACCGAACGGGCGCTGCGCCAACTTGCCGTCAGAGGCGCGCGTAAAGATCGCACCCATGTGCTCGAGTTCGTAGATATCGTCCGGCGCCTCGCGGCACATCACCTCGATCGCATCCTGATCGCCGAGATAATCGGAACCCTTGACGGTGTCGAAGGCATGACTCTCCGGCGAATCCTCCGTCGCATTACCAAGCGCGGCGTTGATGCCTCCCTCTGCCGCACCCGAATGCGAACGCGTCGGATGGAGCTTCGAAATCACGGCGACGTCAACACCCGCACGCTTGGCCTCGATCGCTGCGCGCATGCCAGCAAGGCCCGCGCCAAGCACAATCACGTCATGTCGAATCACGAGGTTCCTCCGAAAATGGTGCACGGCGATGCCGCACGTGGTTGCAGGGTACGCGCGACCCCGGACAACGGCAAGCACGTTGCAGCCGATACATGCAGGATTTTGCGCTCCATTGACTTGTTTTTCGCAAACGGCTCGCGTTTAGAGGAATACCCGCGTAGCCTGCATGAAGTGATTCGTCTCGTTACCAAAGAAGCGTTCGCCCTCTACCTCCGACTGGGACGCCGCCTGGCACTCGTCACGGCGCTGATCTACCTCCCCTTCACGATCGCCCTGCTCGCCCTCACACTCGTCACCCCAGACACCAAAAGCACGCAGCAGAGCATCGCGATCATCGAGGTCGTGGGCTCGCTGCTCCTGTTCGCCCCACTCGCCTCGATCGTGGTTATCCGCTCGGCGATGGCAGTCGAAAACGACGAGCCGCTGCCACTGCGTCAGGCGGTCGGCGACGCCTTCGAACTCTTACCGACGTACGTGATCACCCAACTCCTCGTGCTGCTCGTGATCGTCGCCTTGCCCGGAATGTTGATCGTCGGCGGCTGGCTCTCCGGCTCACAACTGCTCTTGACGATCGGGATCGGCACGCTAATCGGCTCGGCGATCCTCAACGGCGTACGCCTCGGCGTCACGACCGTGGCTGTCGTAACGGGTGACGCCCGGATGGCGCCGGCGCTACGCCATTCGGCCCAGTTGACACGCGGCCGCTACTGGAGCGTGCTCGGCGTACTCGTCGTCTTCACACTGTTTGCCCTCAGCATTGCCCTCGTGATTCAATCGCTCGGCCTCGCTGCGCCCGCCGGCACGATCGATGCCGTCGTCACGGCAATCCTCAGCGTCATCACAAGCGCGCTCACCGTGCCCCTAATCGCACTTGGCACCTATCGCCTCTACCGCCGCATACAGGACGCCCAGCGCGCCTGAGTCGTGCCTGCGACTGTCGAACTACGACAACACAACGTGCTCACCTGAGTGCCGGTTGGTTACCTCCGAAACAAAGGAGAGCGGCTAGGGTTCCGGCACGTAAGGAGTACGCACATGGCAGTTAACACCAATTCCCGCATGCACGCAGGCAATGGCCTCGAAGGTATCTCGATCGGACCAAGCGAGATCTGCTTCGTCGACGGCGAGAACGGCCAATTGATCTACCGCGGCCACGACGCCGAAGTACTCGTGCGCGAGCACACCTTCGACGAAGTTGCCTTCCTGCTCTGGACCGGCCATCTGCCGAGCGTCGACGAGACCAACGAATTGCGCGAAATCGTGTTCGACAACATGCGCAAGGTTGCCGCCGAGCCCGCCACCGTCGCGACGCTCGATCCGAACGCGCTGACGATGGACGCCGTGCGCTCCGCAATGAGCGTCTGGTCGATGGGTCGCAAGCTGGCCGAAGGTGGCACGCCCGCCGACGCCCAGGCCGCGCTTGGTGCGATCGCTGGCTCCGTTGCTCTACTCGGCGCTCGCCGTGCCGGCGTGACGCCTGGCGATATTCAGCCCGGCGACACGATTGCCCGCGCCTACCTCCGCATCATGACCGGCGCCGAGCCGACCGATGCCCAAGTTGGCGCCCTCGACGCGTACCTCGTGTTGACAGCCGAGCACGGCATGAACGCCTCGACCTTTACGGGTCGCGTGATTGTTTCGACCGCTTCCGACATCGGCTCGGGCCTCGTCGGCTCGATCGGTGCCCTCAAGGGCAAGTTGCACGGTGGCGCACCAAGCCACGTCTCGTCGATGATCGACGAGATCGGCACAGCCGACAACGCCGAGCCATGGTTGCGCGCCAAGATCGAAGGTGGCGAGCGCCTGATGGGCTTCGGCCACCGCGTCTACAAGACATACGACCCACGCGCCCGCGCGTTAGGCGAAGTCGCAGAACGACTCGGCTCCGACGACGAGCGACTCGGACTGGCCCGCCACGTCGAGCAGACGGCCCTGCGCCTATTGCACGAATACAAGCCCGACCAGCGCCTCTACACCAACGTCGAGTACTACGCGGCCGCTGTGCTCGAGACGATCGAACTGGATCCGGGCCTCTACACGCCGACCTTCGCCGTCAGCCGCACGGCAGGCTGGACGGCGCACATGCTCGAGCAGATCAACTACCCGCGTCTGATTCGCCCCCAGGTCGAGTACGTCGGCCCCATGCCAGAAAAGTAGACCAGCGAAGTAGATCAGCGAAATTCGGTCTAGGGTCAGAGCCCAAACCGAAGTCGGATACCCTCTCGCTATGGCGACCGCCCTTGGAGCCGCCCGCTGGCTCCACGCCGCGGGCCACACACCCACGCTGCTCGCCAGCCTGCACGTGACGCGCTACGGGACGCGGTCGCTGCTGGCCGTCAACCCCGACGAGACAATCGTCAGCACGCACGGCGCGGGGCTACCAGCAATTCCACCGCGGCTCGTCCACGCCGCTCGCGGTGAAGGTATCTGGCTCGGTGCGATCACCTACGACGCAGGGCTCGACCTGCACGGCATCGCGCCGCGCCACCAACCAACCGACCCGGCCTTCCTTGCCCACTACTACCGCACCTACGCCGCGCTCGACCATGCCACAGGCACGTGGGAGATGCTCGGTCCCGCCGGCGCGACACGCGACCTGCTGGTCGAGGCAACCAGCGCTGAGGACCCACCAGCGCCAAGCGTGGCAGCGCCTGCGCGCACGGCAACCAGTGGCCTCAGCCGCGCCGCGTACGCCATGCAGGCCCGCGAAGTGCAGCGCCTGATCAGCGCAGGCGAGGCCTTCGAGATCAACCTTGCACACCTAATCCGCACACCCTGGACCGCCGGCGGCTGGGACCTCTTCGAACGCCTCGCCGTAATCGCCCCAGCCGACCACGCCGCCTACCTCGCCGGTGACGGCATCGAAGTCGCCTCCGTCTCGCCCGAGGTCTTTCTCCACATCCACGACGGACACGCCGAGACGCGACCAATCAAGGGCACGCGCCGGCGCGGCACGACGCCAGCCGAGGACGAGGCGCTCGCAACCGAACTCGTTGCGTCCGCCAAGGATCGCGCCGAGAACGTAATGATCGTCGACCTCCTGCGCAACGATCTGACCGCCACCGCCGAGCCCGGCTCGGTACACGTGACCGCACTCTGCGAACTCGAACGCACCGAGAACGTGATGCACCTCGTCAGCGCCGTCACCGCACAGATCCGCGAAGACGTACGCCTACCCGACGTGCTCGTCTCGTGCTTTCCTGGCGGCTCCATCTCCGGAGCCCCGAAACGCCGCGCGATGGAGCTGATCGACCGGCTCGAAAGCGACGCGCGCGGCTTCTACTGCGGCACCATCTTCGCCTTCGAACCAGCCCGCCGCTCATTGACCGCCAGCATCGCCATTCGCACCGCGTCGATCTCGCACGGCGAGGCACGCTATGGCGCCGGTGGTGCCGTAACACTGCTATCCGACCCCGACGACGAGGCCGACGAGACGATCGTCAAAGCCCAAGCCTTCCTGCGCGCCACCAACGCGACACTCGAGGGCTGGCAGTGATCCCCGTCTTCGAAACCGCACTCGTCGAGGACGGCCGTATTCGCCTGCGCGAACGCCACCTCACGCGGCTCGGTGCCTCGGGTGGCTCGCCCGCACAGGTCGCAGAGTTGGATCGCCTGCTGACCGAGGTCTGTGCGCAGGCCGACCAGCCCTTCGTCGTCCGCATCGACATCGCGGACACCGGACTCGAGGTCGTGACGCGCCCACCCCGCCCCACCACCCCCGTCGCGCTACCGATCAAGCGCATCTACGACCCCACAGTCGAATTGCGCCACATCAAGATCGCCGATCGCTCGTGGGTCGACGTCATCGAGGCCGAGTTCGACGGCGCCGAGGTGCTGCTGGTCTCGGAGGACGGCCTAGTCGGCGAGACAACGCGCGCCAGCATCATCGTGCGACTCGCCAACGGCAGGCTCGTCGTACCCCGCCTCGCCGGCATCCTGCAGGGCGTGACGCGCGGCTGGGCGCTCGACGAGACCGGCGCTGACGAGGCCGACGTGCACCTGGACGACCTCCACGTCGCACAGGGAGCAGCCGTCTTGACAGCCGGCCGCGGAGTGATCCCAATCGCCAGCGTCGGCGACCATGTGATCGCGCGCGACGCCGTCTTCGACGAACTGCAAACGGTCTGGCGGGCGCTGCCGTGATCGTCATCCTCGACAACCGCGACTCGTTCGTCCTCAACATCCAGCACCGCCTCGCCGAACTCGGTGTGCCCACCCGCGTCGTGCCGTCACACAGCACACGGCTCGACGAGATCTCGGCGCTCGAGCCGCGGGCGCTAATCGTCTCGCCCGGCCCGCAAGGACCCGACGAGGCCGGCATCTCGACAGCCGCGATCCGCACCCTCGGCCGCGCCATCCCCGTGCTCGGCATCTGCCTCGGCCACCAGTGCATCGCCGTCGCCTTCGGCATCCCCGTCGGCCCAAATGCGAACGCCATGCACGGCCAAGCCGCCGCGATCGAGCACGACGGTGCCGGCGCGCTAGCCGGCCTACCCTCGCCGTTTGCCGCCGGGCGCTACCACGCACTCGCCGCCGACGAACCGTCCGCAGATAGCGAACTCGTCGTGTCGGCGCGCCTCGAAGACGGGCTGATCATGGGGCTGCGCCACCGTACACTGCCGATCGAAGGCGTGCAGTTTCATCCCGAGAGCGTACTGACACCACTCGGCTACCGCATCCTCGCGAACACCGCACGCCAAGCGGGCTACACGATCGACGATGCGATTATCGACGGCCTCATCGCCGACGCGCTCAGCCTCAGTGGCGCTTAAGCGCGAGCAAGGACAGCATCTCGTAGATCACGTTGGCAGCCATCAAGGCCGTCTGCTGACCAGGACCGTCGTACTGCGGCGCGACCTCAACAACATCGGCACCAACTAGGTTGACGCCCTTCAGCGCCCGCACGAAATCGAGCGCCTGATCCGCACTCGGCCCACCCACCTCGGGCGTGCCCGTACCAGGCGCAATGCCCGGATCGACAAAGTCGATGTCGAACGAGAAGAAAAGCGGCGTATCCCCCGCACGCTCGGCGACCGCCGCACCAAACTCGGCCGGCGTCCAATGGCGCAGCTCCTGCCACGGCACCAGACGAATGCCAAGGTCGGCCGCAACCTGATAATCCTCGGGCCCGTAGAGCGAGCCGCGCTGGCCCGCCTGCAACGACTTGGCCGGGTCGATTAGACCCTCCTCGATCGCACGCTTGGCAAAGGTGCCGTGGTTATACGGCAGACCGTTGTACTGGTCCCAAAGATCGTGATGCGCGTCGAGCTGCACAAAGGCCAGCGGCCCGTGCTTCTTCGCCACAGCACGCAACTCGGCGAGCGCCACCGAGTGATCGCCACCCATGCCGATCGGGATCGCCCCGCGCTCGAGAATGCCCGTCACGTACTCCTCGATGCGCGGCAGCGTGTGCTCGATATAGCCCGGCACCGTCGGCGCATCGCCCGCGTCGACCACCGACAGGTTGCCAAACACCATCACACCCTCAGCCGGGTTGTAGGGACGCAACACCGCGGAGGCCGAACGGATCGCCTCAGGACCAAACCGCGAGCCAGAACGGAACGACGTCCCACCATCCCAGGGCATCCCAAAGACGGCCGCGTCGGCGCCATCGATCTCCGGGAGATGAGGCAAACGGGCGAAAGTGCGCACGCCCGTAAAGCGCGGCGAGGCGAGGGCGTCGGTTGGCTCATGCATCGTCATGCGAAGACTCTAGCGACCCTTACCAACCAGATGCCAACCAGACACCAGCAGTCACACAGCCAATCGCACGTATTCTCATTCGATTGCCGCAGGAGCGGCGAAATACCACGTAGATGCGCCGCTTTCTCTTTTACCTAATCCTCGGCTTTGCGCTCGTTACCCTCGTCGTCACCGGCGGCGTCCTGCTCTGGTCCCTGCAGGCCAACAGCGAGGACTTTGCGTTCGTGCCGCGCGCCGCTGTCCCAACCATCGGCGTCGTCTCGCTGGAAGGACAGGAGAGTCCACCGAAAGGTGCTGGCTCGGTGTACTTCAGCACCATCGGTGTGCGCCACGCGACCCTCTACGAAACCTGGTTTGGCGTCGGCGATGGCGGCGAGCTGATCCCCAACCACGCGCTGCTCGAACCCGGCGAGAGTGAAGAGGACCACTCGCGGCTCGACACCGTCGCCATGGACTCCTCGCAGACGGCAGCCAAAGTCGTGGGGCTACGCGCACTCGGCGTGCCCATCAGCGTCAAAGCCGAGGGCGTACGAATCGTCGGCATCGATCCTCAGGCGCCGATTGCGACCTCGGGCGCCGAACTGGGCGACCTCATCCTCGCCATCAACGACACGCGCGTGACAACCACCCCGCAACTCCGCGGCGCTCTCACGCGCATTGGCGCAGACACTGCGATCACGCTAGAGGTGCGCCGCGGAAAAGAAACCGACACCGTCTCAACGCGCACGATCTCAACGCGCACGATCAAAAATGCGCAAGGCGGTGTGATCCTCGGCATCGTCCCAAGCGAGGCAATGCTGATCACGACACCACGCGAGGTCACGTTCTCCGTCGAAGGTGTTGGTGGTCCCTCTGCAGGTCTCGCCTTCGCGCTCCAGATTTACAGCGCCGGCAAGAACTACCAGGACCTCCGCGGCCTGCGGGTCGCAGCCACAGGGACACTCTCGATGGAGGGCGCCGTTGGTCCAATCGGTGGGGCCACTCAGAAAGCAATCGGTGCGGGTCGTGTCGACGCCGACCTCTTTCTCGTGCCGATGGAAAACGTCGCCGAAGCGCGACAGAGCGCACCGAGCGGCGTCGAGGTGGTCGGTGTCGCCACCTTCACCGATGCGTTACGCGCAATCGCACACGCCCGCACGTCGTAAGCCAAAAATCCCGCATATTGCGGGGAAATCGGGTTCAAAGCCCTTGCGTCGTCATGCACCTAACCGTAACCTGAAGTTGTTGCTGAGGACGACGTCCTTGCAGCCTTTGATTAATCCTAGAGGAGCCATGGTTGGTGTCTGCGCGCGCATGTAATCAGTGCTATTTCTGCGTGCACGACCTCTGCGCACTGCCCCGCACCGAGCCCTGTGCAACATTTCGTCTGGCAAAGCGCGCGGGCCTTGTCCCGCCACCCCAGGCACAGTTGATCGAACGCCCCGCCGCAGCACCATTGGCCGCGCAGGCCTCCTAGCGATCACCTAGGGTTTCTGCATCAACAACAACACTCCCCAAAAGAGCGACCGCAAACCCTACATCCTGCTGATCGTGTTCGCGATCGTGCTGGTGTACCTGCTCGCCTTCAGCCTCGCCAACACGGCGCAGGTCAGCATCTCGTTCGTCGTCTTCTCGACCACAACCGCACTGATCTGGGTGATGATCGCCTGCGCCGGGCTAGGACTCGTGCTCGGCATCATCGGCACGTTTATGCTCGGCCGTCGCCGCCAGCACGGCTAAGTTCGGGCGATCAGCCTCCGCTTCGGGTCTAACCCCATCAGGAAGCAGATGGCGGCTAGAGAAGTTCGGCGAGACGGGCGATGCCCTCGTCCATCTCCTCGGGCTTGACGGCCGAGAAGGCGAGACGGAGGTGGTCCTTGCCAGAGCCGTCGACGAAGAAGTCAGAGCCCTTGACGAACGGCACGCCGGCCTCGCTCGCCTTCGGCAGCAGGGCATCGCAGTCGACACCATCGAGCTTGCCCCAAAGAAAGTAGCCACCCTCGGGCGCGCGATACGAGAAGCGGTCGCCGAGGTGCGCGTCGAGCGCAACAACCAAGGCGTCCTTGCGGGCCTCCAACTGCGGACGCACGCGGTCGAGGCCCTTGTCGAACTCACCGGCCGCGCAATACTCGGCCACGGCGGCATGGGCAAAGTGCACCGCACCAATGTAAGTCTGGTTGGCGATGTACGCCATTTGCTTGCGCAGTTCTTCCGGCAACAGCAAAGCACCGGAGCGAATGCCGGGGGCGATCGTCTTCGTAAAGGACGTCGAGTAGATCACGCGACCAGCCGTATCGAGATCGACCATCCGGGCGACGTCCTTGCCCGAGAAGCGCAGGTCGCCATACGGGTCGTCCTCGAAGATCCAGAAGCCATGCTCGGCTGCCAAATCGACGAGGCGCTGACGGACGGCGAGCGTCGTGACATTACCGGCCGGGTTTTGGAAGTTCGGGATGATGTAGACCAACCCCGGCGTCTTACCAGCCTTGATCGCAGCCTCAAGCGCATCGACATCGATGCCGTCCTCGAGCAGCGGATAGGCGTCGACCGTCGCGCCAAAACGCTTCAACGTCAGGATCGTGCGGTCGTACGTCGGAGCCTCGACAGCGGCACGGCCACCCGAGCCGGCAAACAACACCTCAGCCAGGAACGCGAAGGCCTGCAGCGAGCCGTTCGTCACGAAGACGCCAGCCGGATCGAAACCCCAGCGATCACCAATCCACGTGCGCAGCGGCAGGTAGCCCATCGGGTCGCCATAGAGCAGCATCCCCGCCGCATCCTTGTCCATCGCGCGCACGATCGCGCTCTTCAGTTCGTCGATGGGTAGGAGGTCTGCGGACGGAACGCCGCGTGCAAAGGAGACAGTGGCCATGCCTCGCAGTCTACGAATCCACGCGGCCGTGTGCGGCGGCTGTGACGGAGCGATTGGACACGATGGGCGCGCGGCTGAGGTTGGCCAAGCGACGTCGGTGATCGTCACGCGCTAGCGCGACACCATCGCGTTCGGCTTAGCGATTACCAACAAGGTCGGCCATGATCTGCGCAGCCTCGGTCGGGTTCGTGCCGACGCGAACGCCCTTCGCCTCGAGCGCCTCCTGCTTGGCAGCAGCCGTGCCCGCCGAGCCGGAGATGATCGCACCCGCATGGCCCATCGTCTTGCCCGGAGGCGCCTCGAAGCCTGCGATGTAGGCGACAACGGGCTTCGTGATGCGCTCGGCAATCACCTCGGCCGCCTTCTCCTCCTCGTTGCCGCCGATCTCGCCAACCATCACGATGAACTCGGTCTCGTCGTCGGCCTGAAAAAGGTCGAGCGCGTCGATAAACGACGTCCCAATGACGGGATCGCCACCGAGACCAATAATCGTCGAGTTGCCGAGACCCTTGGCTGCCAGCTCGCCACCGATTTGGTACGTGAGCGTGCCAGAACGCGACATCAAGCCAATCGGGCCGGGCTTGAAGACCTCGGCCGGAATGATGCCGATATTGGCGATACCAGGCGAAAGCGCACCCGGGCAGTTCGGCCCGAGCAGGTGAATGCCGCGCGGTCGAATGTAGTGGTAGACCTCGAGCATGTCGTGGGCGGGGATACCCTCGGTGATGCAGATAATCTGCGCCACACCCGCCTCGGCGGCCTCGAGGATCGCCTCGGCTGCAAAGCGCGGCGGCACGATCACCAGTGCCGTATTGGCGCCTTGCTGCTCAACGGCATCGACAACAGCGTCGAAAACCGGAATGCCCTCAACATCCTGCCCGGCACGACCAGGCGTAACGCCCGCGACAACATTGGTTCCGTAGTCGCGGTTGCGTAGCGCATGAAACGTGCCCTCACGCCCAGTGATGCCCTGGACAACCAGGCGCGTGTCTTTGGTGGCAATCACGGCCATGACTAGCTCGCTTCCTTGGCCAGGCGGACAGCGGTCGCCGCAGCCTCAAGCATCGTCTTCTCGACCGTAATCTCGGGGCGCGCCGCCTCGGTAAGCAGGGCGCGTCCCTGCTCGGCATTCGTGCCGTCGAGACGCACAACAATCGGCGCGCGAATCTCGGTCGCCTCGAGCGCGCCAAGCAGGCCCTTAGCGACCTCGTCGCAGCGCGTGATCCCGCCAAAGATATTGAACAAGACGCTGTTGACCTTGTCGTTGCTGAGCACAATCTCGAGCGCCGTCGTGATCTTCTCCGCGCTCGCGCCACCACCAACGTCGAGGAAGTTGGCCGGACGACCACCTGCCTGTGCGATCACGTCGACGGTGCTCATCACGAGGCCAGCACCATTACCGAGAATGCCGACGTCACCATCGAGTTTGACGTAAGCGAGATGACTCTCGCGCGCCGCCTGCTCCTGCGGATCCATCGCCGCCAGATCGCGCATCGCCTCCACATCCGGGTGGCGATAGAGCGCGTTGTCGTCGATCGTCACCTTGGCATCGGCGGCAAGCAGCGTGCCATCGTCGAGAAAGACGAGCGGATTGACCTCGACCAGCATCGCGTCTTCGGCCTCGAAGACGCCGTAGAGCTGGGCCAGCATCGCACCCACCGCCTTGCGCTCATCGACAGGAATGCCCGCGGCGGCCATCAACTGCACACCGTGGAAACCGCGAAAGCCGAGCGCCGGATCGACATGCAGGCGTGCCAGCATGTCGGGATGATTCTCGGCCACATCCTCGACATCCATGCCGCCCATCGTCGTCAACATCAACAGCGGCATCTTGGCCGAACGATCGAAGGTGATCGAGACGTAGTACTCCTTAGCGATCGCCACACCGCGCTCGATCAGCAGACGACGCGTAATGTGCCCCTTGATGTCGAGGCCGAGGATCGCCTCGGCTGCAGCCTCAGCCGCGTCAGCATCCTTGACAACCTTGACGCCACCCGCCTTGCCGCGACCACCCACGAGCACCTGGCTCTTGACGACGACCGTGCCACCGAGTTCCTCGGCCGCTGCGCGCGCCTCGGCGACCGTGAAGGCAATCCGACCCTCGGCAACGGCGATACCCGCCTTCGCGAACAACTCTTTGCCCTGATGCTCATACAGATCCACGGTGCCTCCCGACCTACATCTTCTGGTATTCGGGGCCGCTGCCGCCCTCGGGCGGGGTAAAGCGGCCACCCTTGGCGGTGATTGCACCGCACTGCACGCAATTCGACGGATCCATATGGACGCGCACCATGCCGTCGCGCGACTCGGAGCCCTCGACGATCTCGTAGACCTGCGCCGGGCACATGTTGACCCAGGTCTCGGCGAGTTCGAGCGGCACACGCGGCTGGTGAATACGCAGGTGGTTCGGCTGATCGTCGCGCGTCTTGTTGCCAGACAAAAAGACGCTCGACAACTTGTCGAACGTGTACGAGCCATCCGGCGCCGTGTAGCGACTGTTGAGGTTCTCGACCTCGTGCTTCGCGTCGGCAGTAAAGGCGGTCGCGCCACTGGGAAACTTACCCTTGGTGGCGGTGATCAGCGGCACGATCGAGCCGCCCATGATCAGACCCTTCTGGAACTGCTGGCGCATGTTGCGCACCTCGTAAAGATCCCTACCGATCTCGCCTTCGCGCACCGACGAATCGTACGCGGCGAGCGCACCGGCCGCCGTGATGTCGTGCCCAGCACGAAGAGCAGCGTGGATCGCCTGCGCGGCCAGAATGCCCGAGCGAATCGCGTAGTGCACACCCTTCAGACGCGGCACGTTGACGAAGCCCGCACTATCGCCCACCAATAGTGCTCCCGGCAGGCTGAGCTGGTCGGGCATCGCGTAGTAGCCGCCCTCAGGAATGATCTTCGCGCCCCACTCGACGCGTTCGCCACCCTCCAAGATGTTGCGGACCAGCGGATGCAGTTTGAGCTCTTGCAGCAAGTCGTGGACGCTCAGCGACGAGTCGGCCCAGTCGAGACCAACAACAAGACCGATCGAAACGTGGTCGGGACCCATCGGATAGATCCACGAGCCGCCGAACTCGCGGTAGCGACCAGCACCACGTAGTGGCCAGCCAAGGGTGTGAATGATGCGGTCGAGTGGCTTTGAGACCTTCCACAGTTCTTTGACACCAAGCGCGTAGATCTGCGGGTATGGGCTCGAGACGTCGAAGGCCGTCAGTGCGGCTTCGCGCAACTTGCCCTGCGCTCCCTCGGCAAGCACCGTCACCTGGGCCAGCACCTCGGTCGCAGGAGCCGCGCCAGGCTTCTCTGCACCATCCTTGTCGAGTCCTTTAATGCCCGTGCGAATGCCGACCACACGACCGTCCTCGACGAGCAACTCCTGCGCATCCGTTTCGGGCAGCACGTACGCGCCGAGCGCCTCGGCCTGCTCGGCCAACCACTTGTTGAGCGTCGCCAGCGACAGCGCATGGTTGCCGTGGTTCTTAAACTCGGGCGGCGTCGGCAGCTTGATGTGCCTTTTCTCGCTGGTCAGGAAGTGCACCGACTCTTTATCGACCGCGCCAAAGGTGGGAAAGTCATCGTCCTTGAGATCCGGAAACAGATCGCGCAGCGGCTGGAGGTTAACCATCGCGCCACTCAGCGAGTGGCTGCCAACAGCCTTGCCCTTCTCGATGACGACAATCGGCACCTCGCCGAGCCGCTCGAGCGACTCGGGATCGTCGGCCAGCAACTGGCCGAGTTTGACGGCACAGGCGAGACCCGCCGCACCACCACCGACGATACAGACACCGGCTGGGATCTTTAGATCTTCCGGTGCTACCGGCTGATCAACCGCGTTGGCGGGATCGTACGGCGGTGGAAATTCACTCGGAAACGTGGGCATCACGGGCACGATAGCGCGGACTCCCTACGCGCTCGGAACAGAGTCGATCCAGCACCACGCGCAGACCGAAGAGGACATCACAAACCGGGGTTTGTCATGTCCCCCTAGGCGCGTCGCGCTGTGAGTACCCCATCCATCGTGAACTGGTGGTGCTCCCACATCCGCGTCGACGCGAGTTGGCCATCGCGGACCGTCATCGCCTCGACGATGCCAGGGTGCGCGTCGTTGCCAGGAGGCAGCGGCAACTCGACTTCGGCGAGCGCAAAGGCGTCGGCGTAGAGCTCAGCGCGGCGCTGGCTGATCTCCGAGACCAGCAGGCGATTGCCGGAGGCCGACGCGATCGTCAGGTGGAAGCGATTATTGAGAATGCCGACCTCACTCGTCGAGTGCGGCTGGTTGATCTCCTCGACCAGCTCACCCAAGATGACCAATTCGTCTTCGGTGACGAGCGCAGTTGCAAGCAGCGTCGCGTGCGCCTCGAGTCCACCCAAGACCTGAGCCTTGTTGCGGAACGTCTCGGGGTTCGTCGGCGACGTGCCCGACAAAAACGCCATGTGGCTCGACGCCACGAACGAGCCGCCAAGGCGACCACGATGCGTCTCGAGCAGACCATCGGCGCGCAACTCGGACAGGGCCGCGCGGACCGTCATCACACCGACACCGATGCGCTTGGCCAACTCGGTCTCGGCCGGCAGCCGGTCGCCGTCGCGCAACACACCAAGCACGATCGCCTGACGAATCCGCCGCGCCACCTCATCGACAGCCGTCGGCGTATCGATCGGCTGGAAGACAGCGTCGCGCACGTAGACCGGTTCGTCTTCCCACACAGTTGTATCGATCTGTCCCATTGCCGGACTATACGCAACGTCGACACGACTTACGAATGAACGACCTCCACCAGCGACCGAACCGAGGCTGATTTTCGCTAGTCGCCAGCGAGTTCGAGCAAGACCTGACCGGCCTGTACGCCCTGCCCCGCCTGCACATGCACCATCTCGACAGTGCCGTCGCGCAGCGACGTAACCTCGTTCTCCATCTTCATCGCCTCGACGACGGCCACCACCTGACCAGCCTCAACATGATCGCCCTCGGCGACCTCGAGTTGCAGCACCGTGCCCTGCATTGGCGAGACGATCGAGCCCTCTGAAGCACCACCCACACCGCCACTTTGGCGGGCACGAATGCGGTTGCGCGCCTCCTTGGCACCAGCCGCAGCCGGCAACCGCAAGACCACGTCGTAGCGACGACCATCGACCTCGACAGGAACATGACGAGGAATCGTCGTGCCGCTGGCGGACTGAGCAGGAGCAGCAGTCGACTCGTCAGCGAGAGCAGCGCAGGCATCGGCCCAGGCACCCTCGACCAAACCGGCGCAGGTCTCGCCCGCCGCAAACTCGGGCGCGCGCATAACGATGCGGTGCATCGGCAAGAGCGTCTTGGGCCCGACGATTTCGTACTCATCGAGCGCGCGACGCATGCGGGCAATCGCCCGCTCGCGCGACGTATCCCAGACGAGCAGTTTGGCGACCATCGGGTCGTAGCGGTCGTTGATCTCGCCGCCCTCCTCCACGCCCGACTCGACGCGGATGCCCGGACCACTCGGCAGTCGGTGGCGGAGCAACTTGCCCGGCGACGGCGTAAAGCCATTGGCCGGATCCTCGGCATTGACACGACACTCGATCGCGTGCCCACGCATAACGATGTCGGACTGCGCAAACGACAAGGGCTGGCCCGAGGCGACGAGGATCTGCTCGCGCACAAGATCGACACCCGTGACGAGTTCGGTGACCGGATGCTCAACCTGAATACGCGTGTTCATCTCGAGGAAAAAGAAATCGCCATGCCGATCGAGCAGACACTCGACAGTGCCAGCACCGACGTAGCCGACGGCCTCGGCAGCCGCGACCGCCATCGCACCCATCCGCGCCCGCAACTCCTCGTTGACGGCCGGCGACGGGGACTCCTCGACGATCTTCTGATGCCGGCGCTGCAGCGTGCAATCACGCTCGCCAAGATGCACCGTCGTGCCGTGCATGTCGGCCATCACCTGGATCTCGACGTGCCGCGGGTCCTCGACGTACTTCTCGACGTAGACCGCGCCGTTGCCAAACCAGGCCTCGCCCTCGCGCTTGGCGGCCTCGAGCAGGCGCTCGGCCTCCGACGCCTCGTGCACCACCTTGAGACCACGACCACCACCACCGGCCGAGGCCTTGAGGGCAATCGGCCAGCCGTACTGCTCACCCAACTCGACAACACGGACGGGATCCGTAATCTCCTCGGTCGTGCCAGGCACGATCGGCACGCCCGCATCGGCCATCAGGATGCGCGAGTTGATCTTCGAGCCCATCGCATCGATTGCACTCGGCGGCGGACCGATCCAGACCAGACCAGCCTCTTCCACCGCAGTTGCAAACGGGGCGCTCTCGGCAAGAAAACCGTAGCCCGGGTGGATCGCCTGCGCGCCCGTGCGCTTGGCGGCGTCGATCAACTTGGGAATATTGAGATAGCTCTCACTCGGCGCGGCGGCACCGAGCAGCACAGCCTCGTCGGCGTAGCGCACGTGCGGCGCACCAGCATCTGCCTCGGAGTAGACGGCGACCGTCTCGACACCGAGCTCGCGGCAGGCGCGAAAAACGCGGATGGCGATCTCGCCACGGTTGGCGACCAGAATGCGACTAAACGGCGGCGTCATCGCGCCTCGATCCCGTTGTCGATCTGCTCGCGCGCAGCCTGCTGACGCCACGCGCTGCGATCGGCCGGATGCCCTGCGAGCGGGCCATCACGCTCGACGATCGCGAGAGCAGCAGCGATCGCACGCTGCTCTGCCACAGCCGTCTCGTCACGCTTCTCTTCGCTCACAGCGGGATGTTCCCGTGCTTACGCTTAGGCCGCTCAACGCGCTTCGTCAACGAAGCCTCGAGCGCGTCGATCAGCACGTGACGCGTCTCGTGCGGCAGGATCACGTCGTCAACGAAGCCGCGCTCGGCGGCCGTATACGGATTCGCGAAACGCGCGCGATACTCGTCGATCAGCTCGATCCGACGAGAATCAGGATCGGCCGCCTCAGCCAGCTCCTTGCGATAGACGACGTTGACGGCACCCTCAGGCCCCATCACCGCGACCTCCGCCGTTGGCCAAGCCAAGTTGACATCGGCGCGCAGATGCTTCGAACCCATCACGTCGTAGGCACCACCGTAGGCCTTGCGCGTAATCAGCGTCAGCTTCGGCACCGTTGCCTCACCATACGCGTAGAGCAACTTCGCGCCATGGCGAATGATGCCGCCCCACTCCTGCTCGGTACCCGGCAAGAAACCCGGCACGTCAACGAGGGTCAGGATCGGAATACCAAAGGCGTCGCAGGTACGCACGAAACGCGCAGCCTTCTCGCTCGAGGCAATATCAAGCACACCCGCGAGCTGACCTGGCTGGTTGCCAACGATGCCAATCGAGTGTCCGTTGAGTCGCGCAAAGCCCGTCACGATATTGCGGGCATACGTCGGCTGGATCTCGAAGAACGCGCCATCGTCGACGACCGAACGAATCACGGCATTCATGTCGTACGGCTTATTCGTACTATCGGGGATCAGCGTGTCGAGCTCGGTGCAGAGACGATCGGCAGGATCGTCCGTCGGCGCCCACGGCGGAGCATCAACATTGTTCTGCGGCAAGAACGAGATCAGCGCACGCGCATCCGCGATACACGCGGCCTCGTCCTCACAGACCAAGTGGCAGACGCCGCTCTTCTCGGCATGAGTATCCGCACCGCCAAGCTCTTCCATCGTGACCTCTTCGCCCGTCACTGCCCGCACCACATCGGGGCCGGTGATAAACATGTGCGAGGTCTCGCGGACCATCAGAATAAAGTCGGTAATCGCCGGCGAGTAGACCGCGCCACCCGCACAGGGCCCCATAATCAGCGAGATCTGGGGAATCACACCCGAGGCATCAACGTTGCGCTGAAAGATGTCGGCATAACCGCCAAGCGAGACGACGCCCTCTTGGATGCGCGCACCACCCGAATCGTTGATGCCGATAAACGGACAGCCATAGCGCAGTGCCAGGTCCATCACCTTGCAGATCTTCTCAGCAAAAACTTCGCCAAGCGAGCCGCCAAAAACGGTGAAGTCCTGCGAGAAGGCAAAGACTCGCCGGCCGTGGATCAGACCATGCCCAGTGATGACGCCATCGCCATACGGGCGACGATCGGCCAGCTCGGCATTGCGATGCTGCGCATAACGATCGATCTCGCGAAACGTGCCCGCATCAAACAACGCCTCGATACGCTCGCGCGCCAAGCCCTTACCACGAGCGCGCTGGCGCTCCTCGGCCTTCGGATCGATGTACTGCGACTGCACGCGCAGGTCCTCAAGATGGGCGATGCGCTGTGCTGTGGTGCCGGGATCATGGCGATCAGTCACGGGATTAGTACCTTCCTGCTGTCGACGACGAGAGAATAGCCCGTCCGGGCGGACTCAACGGTCGTGCGTGCCCCACGCCTCGCGCAGTACGCCGCAAACCTCGCCCACAGTGGCGTGGGCAGCGAGGGCGACGCGCATCGGCTCGAGCATGTTGCGATCGGGGGTGTCGGCAGCGGCACGCACATCTACAAGCGCCGACTCAACCGCGCCACTGTCACGGGCAGCACGCAGCGCCTGTGTACGCGCCACCTGCTCTTGCTCAAGGTTCGCGTCGAGCCGATGGATCGGCACAACGGGCTCCTCATCATTGCGGTACTTATTAACGCCAACGACGATATCATCGCCACGCTCGAGCCGCAACTGCGAGCGATACGAGGACTCCTCGATCTGGTCCTGGATAAAGCCCTCTTCGATCGCACGGACGCTGCCGCCCTTGCGATCGATCTCGTCAATCAACTCTTGCGCCCTTGCCTGAAGCTCGTCCGTCAACTGCTCGACATACCACGAGCCACCAAACGGATCGGCCGTTGCCGGCACACCCGACTCGTGCAGCAGCACCTGCTGCGTCCGCAAGGCAAGCGTCGCCGCATGCTCGGTGGGGAGCGCGAGCGCCTCATCAAAACCATTCGTATGGAGCGACTGGGCGCCACCGGCCGCGGCCGAGAAGGCCTGCAACGCGACGCGGACGAGGTTGACCTCGGGCTGCTGCGCCGTCAACGTCGAGCCACCCGTCTGCGCGTGGAAGCGCAGCATCAGACTGCGCTCATCCTTGGCGCCAAACCGGTCGCGCATAAAGCCCGCCCACATCCGGCGTGCCGCGCGAAACTTCGCGACCTCTTGGAAGACATCGTTATGCGCATTGAAGAAGAACGACAGGCGCGGCGCGAAGGCATCAATATCGAGCCCGCCATCAACCGCAGCCTGCACATAGGCCAGCCCATTCGCGAGCGTAAAAGCCAACTCTTGGACCGCGGTCGAGCCGGCCTCACGGATGTGATAACCAGAAATCGAAATCGTGTTGAAGCGCGGCAGACGCTCCTGGGCATAGCGAATCGTGTCGACCGTCAGACGCATCGATGGACGCGGCGGATAGATGTAATTGCCGCGAGCCGCGTACTCCTTAAGGATGTCGTTCTGGATCGTGCCGCTCAACCGCTCGGGCGCAACACCCTGGCGCTCGCCCGTCAATTCGTAGAGCAAAAGCAAGACCGAGGCCGGCGCGTTAATCGTCATCGACGTCGAGACGTCGCCCAGTGGGATGCCCGTGAAGAGGCGCTCCATGTCCTCGATCGAGTCGATCGCGACACCCGTGCGACCAACCTCGCCGAGGCTACGCGGATCGTCCGAGTCGAGACCCAGTTGCGTCGGCAGGTCAAAGGCCGTCGAGAGGCCCGTCTGGCCGCGCTCGAGCAAGAGTTGGAAGCGCTCGTTCGTCTCCTCGGCAGAGGCAAATCCGGCGTACTGCCGCATCGTCCACGCACGCCGCCGATAGCCATCCGGGCGTACCCCGCGCGTATACGGAAACTCGCCGGGCTCACCAATCACAGCCGAATCGCCGGCACCGGTATAGAACGGCTCGATGGGGATGCCCGATTCGGTGGTGACGTTGTCCTCGCTCACAGGGCAGCAGCGTAGCCGGACGCGGGCTGGCAGACACCCGTAGACTGCCGTCGTGGCCACCGTCACCATCCGACTCTTCGCCGGTCTCCGCGAACGCGCGGGCACCGGCCGCCGCGAGCTCGACGTGCCCGACGGCACGACCGCCGGCGCGATCTGGCTGTTGCTTGACCTCGGCGAAGAGCCCGCCGGCATCGCCTACGCCGTCAATCGCACCTACAGCGACCGCTCGACACTGCTTGTCGACGGCGACGAAGTGGCGCTGATCCCACCCGTCTCAGGTGGCTCGGACGCGCCACGCATCGGCGTTGCGATTACCGCCGATCCGATCGACATCGCCGCCGCCCATGCACGGGCAAACGACGAGCGTGCAGGCGCCCAAGCGGCCTTCACCGGCACCGTCCGTAACGCCACCAAGGGCAAGGACGTCGTCCACCTCGAATACGAGGCCTACGAGGAGATGGCGCTCGAAGAGTTGACACGGATCGCCAATCAGGCCGCTGCCGACCACGAACTCTTGGCCGTCGAGATCGTCCATCGCACGGGCACCGTCTTGCCCGGCGAAGCCTCCGTCGTGATCGTCTCGACCTCTCGCCACCGCCCGTCCGCGCTCGCAGCGACGGCGTGGATCATCGAGCAGTTGAAGGTCTCTGTCCCGATCTGGAAGCGCGAGGTCTACCGCGACGGCTCCGTCTGGGTCGGTCGAGGGTCCTGAGCGACAGGATCGCTGCGCGCTAGATCAGCTCGCCGCCACGCATGTCGGAGTGGTTGCGCTGAAAGTCTGGGGTGAGGTCGTCGAGCTCGCGGGCACGGGCAATCGCTGGGCGCGCACCAACGCGGGCGAAGTGCTCCTGCACCGGCGCGCCGCCAACCTGGACGTCATCTACGAAGGACTGCCAACCAACCAGCATGTAGAGATAGATGTCGGCGATCGTAAACTGGTCGCCGAGACACCATTCTTTGCCCATCAACTGGCCGTCCAGATAGGCGCCGTGCTTCGCCATGTTCGTAATGCCACGCTGGCGGATACCGATGGCGCCCGACTCTTCCGTCGTCATAAAGCTCGGCATCATCAGTGGCCACCACGCACTGTGCAGCGTATTGGCCGTCCACATCACCCAGCGATAAACGTCTGGACGCCGCGGATCGCCGATCGCGGGGATCAGGCCCGCGGCGGGAAAACGGTCGGCGATATACAGGAGAGCTGCGCCGGTTTCGTAGACCATCGCATCGCCGTCGCGCAGCGCGGGCACACGCTGCAGCGGATTGACCTCAGCGAATGACGGGTCAAGGTCGCGCTGCTTCGGATGAACGTTGACGACCTCGTAGTCAGCGCCCACCTCTTCGAGTGCAGCACGAGCAGCAAAAGATGAGGAGCCAGTGATCTGGTAAAGGCAAAGCACGTTCTTACCCTAACAAAGCAATGCGCGAGCAACGCCACACCTCACACAACCTCAGCGGCACGCCTTCGACCACGCGCAGCGGCCTCGGCTTAGTGCGACTTGCGACGACCCTTGCGAGCCTCAAAACCGGCGATCACGGCGAACAGGGCAATCACGAGGATGATCAGGGCGATAAAGATCTCTGTCACATACTCTTTCGGACCACCATCCTCAGCCGCTAGCGCAGCCGTCGGCACCAGCAGCAGAGCGAACAGAAAGACCGGCAGGATTCGGCGTAGCATCATCAACCTCGTCGGATGGTAGGTGTCGGTATTCCGACGCGGGTAGCGTAGCCGAACCTGCACCCGGCGGACGAAAACCCCGAGTCGACTACTATGCGGTTTCTCGGCGATTAGGAGCCAGTGTGGCAAAAGTGACGCAATTCGAGAAGGGCAAGACCGTCGTCTTCGGGCCGGAGGGTTTCGCACGCGTTGAAAACATCGGCGAAAAGGTCGTCCTTGGCACCAAAGTAACCGTTGTCGACCTCTTCGTTCTCGACTCGAAGATGAATGTCACCGTGCCGCTCCATCGCGCTGTTGAGCGCGGTCTGCGCCACGTCACCAGCAAGGCCTCGGCCGACAGGTCGCTCAACGCGCTTGCCAACGAGCACAACGAGGCGATCCCGTGGAATCGCGATGGGCGCCTACTCAAGGATCGCTTTGCCGAGGGCGAACTCAGCGGCATGGTTGAGGTGCTCGCTTCGCTCGTCGATACGGCTGAAACGCGTAAGCTCAACGACGGTCAGCGGACGCTGCTCGATCGCGTCCGCAAGGCCTACGCACGCGAGATTGGCGAGGCGCTCGGTCTTGACGAAGAGACCACGCAGGCCCGCATCGACGCGGCGATCACCACACGCATCGGCTCTGCCGCTTAGGTTCGCTGTGCCCGGCCCCCCGCTGCTCCCTTGGACTGGTGATGAGGCCGCTGATCGACTGATCGCAACCGACCCGAACGCATTGCTGATCGGCTTCGCACTCGACCAGCAGATCACGGTACAGAAGGCGTTCGTGGGCCCGGCCACACTGCGTGCGAGGCTTGGCCACCTTGATCCTCAGCGCATCGCGGAGTTGGACCCTGACGTGTTCCTCGCTGCCTGCCGCGAACAGCCTGCCGTGCATCGCTTTCCCGGCTCGATGGCGACGCGGCTCCAAGATCTCTGTGCCGTGATTACCCGAGACTATGGTGGCGATGGCTCGCGGGTTTGGACAGAGGCGACCGATGCCGCCGATCTGGCCGCTCGAATCGGTGCGTTGCCTGGCTTTGGAGAGATGAAGGTGCGGACGATCATGGTGCTCCTGTACCGGCAGTACGGCGTAGAACTGCCTGGCCTCGCCAAATTGATGCCTGCCCATACGACACTCGGCGATGTGCGCACCGCAGAGGAGCTCGCGGCGTATCAGGCGGGCAAGCGGGCAGCCAAGGCTGCCAAGCGCGCCGCTTCGGCGTAGGCTGTCCGTTATGGGCAAGGGCTACGCAGAGGGTCCAGCGGTTGAGGCGGCCGAAGAGGCGCGCGAACGCATGGCCGATGGCCCCACGCCCCCAGAGGTCCCGAAGCGCCGCGCGATCCTCGGCTCGACGTCCAGCCAGCCAGAGCCGCACGTGCTCGGCTGGGAAGACGAGGTCGATGCCGACGCCTTGTTCGCCTCCGGTGACGCGTGGGGTCTCCGCGTCGTCGTGCTGGACGACCCGGCCTAGCTGCGTCAGGCTACTTCAGCACCCAACCGCCGTCGCTGATCACCGAGATGCGTTCGCCCTTGGCCGTCACGCCCGTCACGTCGAGCTCGTCGCAGCCGATCATCACATCGACGTGGATCTTCGAGACATTGAGGCCGCGATCACCCGTCAGCTTCGCGTCAGGGACACGCGTCGAGGCGTAGGCCGAACCGAAAGCCACGTGCGCGACCGCGTTCTCGTCAAGCAGCGTCGTGTGGTAGACACGGTTTGACTGGCCGATCCGCGACGCCTTATCGACAAGCGCCACCTCGCCCAGCCGACCAGCACCCTTATCACGCGAAAAATAGGCCGCGAGATACTCGCGCTGCTTCGCCGTCTTGGCCTGAATGCGCTGGAGTTGACCACCCGCAAATTCGGCCTTGATGCCATCGAACATCTGACCATCAAGCGACAGTGGCCGCGTGCAGGCAAAGTGGCCCTCCGCAAAGCGGTAATCAGGACTGGCAAAAACCTCCTCGGTGGGCAAGTTCGCGCACCAACGCCGACCATTCGGCGTCTTCATCTCAGCCGCACAAAAGCGCGTCTTCGGCGACAGCCCAACCTTCAGGTCCGTGCCAGGAGCCTTGAACTCGATCGACATGAAGTTGCGCTTATTGACCAGCGCAGAACGCTTGACGAGCGTCTCCACATGCCTGCCCCACGCACCCGGCGCATCGTCCGCCCCAATCCGACAGAACGACAAGAGATCCTTCGCCAACGCACGCTGCGCACGATCGGCCGACAACGTCGGATAGACCTGCTTCGCCCAGCCCGGCGCCGGATAGGCAACCACACAGAACCGCGCAATACCCGCAGCAACAGCCTTCAAATACGCCTCACGACCCGGCATCCGCGCCGTCATCTCCAGCATCGCCCGCTTCGGATCGATGCCCTTCATCAGGCCCGGATTCTCCTCGCCAGCAATCGAAATGATCGAAGCATCAGCCGCCACCAGATCCTTCATTCGCGTCAAATGCCAGCGTGGCGACCACTTGAGCGTGGTGACGTCCTTCGCACCCGTGATGCGCGCACGGCGGATAATCGGATCGACGTACAACACATCGACAAAGCGTGCACCCGAGGCATAGGCCGCCTCAACAAGTGCGTGCATGTACGGGCGCGAACCCGGCTCGCCGTGAATGGCGACGGTGTCGCCCTTTTTAATGTGTAGGCAGGTATCGATGACGGCGGCCGCATAGCGATCGAGCTCATCGGGAGTCATAACGGTCATACCCAAAAGGTAGCGGTCGACGCTGTCGGGAACATGCTGAAGGCGGCTCAGGTACCCTCCGTAGCAGTCAAACAACGGAGTGCTGGTGACGAAGGAAGAGAAGATTGAAGTCGAGGGCGAGGTGACGGAGTCGCTTCCGAACACCATGTTCCGCGTCATGCTCGACAATGGGCATGAGGTACTCGGCCATATCTCGGGTCGGATGCGCCGCCACTACATCCGCATCCTGCCTGGCGACCGCGTCAAGGTCGAACTCTCCCCGTACGACCTCACGCGCGGTCGGATTACGTACCGCTACAAGTAGCGGTCGACTACCACTCGGGGATTTCGGCTGGACCAGGCGGATCGGTCGCGGGTGGCTTCGCTGGTGCCACGCGCCGAGACTTCGGTACTGCCTTGGTCTTGCGTGGGCGGCCGCGGCCACGCTGGAGATTCATACCATCCGTCGAAAACGTAGCGTCATCGGGCTCGTCGTCGATCACGACACGGCGCATGCCGGATGCCGTAAATTCCGGTGCCGGCGGCTCGACAACCGTCTCCTCGAGCTTGACCTTGCGCGGACGGCCTCGCTTCGGCTTGGTCGGAGCATCCTCAGCCTGGTCCACTGGAGCCGACTCAATACTCGGCGCCTCCACCACCAGCTCCTCTTCCTGTCGAACCTTGCGGGGACGACCACGCTTGCGCTTGACCGGAGCCTCGTCGGATTGATCCGAAAGAGCCGGCTCAGTAACAAGAGCTTCGACCGCCACCGCCTCAACGCTCTCTTCGGGCCGAACCTTGCGGGGACGACCACGCTTCGGCTTGACAGGCAGAGACTCCTCGACGGCCTCGAACCCAACATTCGCGGAAGCGCCCTCAGTCTCGATGGTCTCGGGAGTGTCGCTGTCCACAGCCTCGACGGTCGCCTCCCCATTCGGAGACTCGCCCGTGCGCTTGCGCTTACGACGACGCCGACGCTTCTTTGGCTCCTCGTGTGCAGCCTCGTTCGGCAAAGCACCGATCGACGACGGCAAGACAGAGCCCTGCAATGCGGCGGCTGAGACGCGCGAGCGTGTCGGGCGCTTGACGCCACGCGGCAGTGGCACATTGGAGCCCAAAGCAGCAGCGAGCGCGCGCGGATCGGCCGACATGCGGATCCGCGCGTCCTCGAGCACGCGCTCGGCACCCATATCAACCGTGCGAATACATGCCAGCAGGGCAGCACCAACGTCGAGCGGCTGCTCCTCGGCAATCGCGACGATCGCCTTGGCCTGCTGGCGCGCCGCATCGCCCGAACGACCCGACAGGCTGCGCAGAAGTTCGCGCCCGCCTTCGACTGCTGCGGTTACGCGACGCTGCTGCGCATCGGCAGAAGACGCTGCAAGCCGCCAGGCCCAAGCCGACACGTAGTGATCGGACGCCTCACCAAAGCCATCGCCAAGCGCAAGCAGCAGTGTGCGTGCGCCCTGCTGACGATCCTGGCGCCAGGTCGGCGCGCGCTCGACGAGCCGCACAGCCTGCTCAAACAGATTCGTTCCCGGCCCACTCTGGGCAAGATCGCGCAGCGCCTCTAGTCGCAACTGACGGTGCCGGTTCTCGGCCGCACACTTGGCAAAGAACACCATGCGCGCCTGGCGCGGCACAGCGACAAGCACGCGCGCCAACTTTTCGAGGTCCTTCGGCTGGGCGCGCTCGGCCGCGTGTTCGGCCCACAGTTCTTGCTCGTCGAGCGGTAGGCGGTCAACGGCAACCGTCTTCCAGTTATCGCAGATCACCGCAGCACGCCGTACCGGATCGGGCGTGACGGGCACGACCCACGGCGCCTCGCGGACCAGCGCCTTTGGCAACCGGCGCCAACGGCGGCGAACCCGCGGCGGTCGCGGCGTGACGAGCGCACCCGGCTGGAACGTGTCGACATCGAGCAGCGAGTGCAGGGTGATCGTGCGGTCCGTATGTGGCGCCGCGGCCTCGGCAAAATCGACGACAACGCCGGATTCCTTACGTCGATGCAGGCGCATCACACGCCCGACGCGCTGCTGATAGACGCGACGACTAGCGGTCGGAGCGAGATGCATACAGACGGTGGCACGCGGCGCGTTCCAACCCTCAGCCAAAAGTTGGGCATTGACCAGCACGTTGACTTCGCCGCGCTCGTAGGCGGCAAGTGTCTCGGCCAGTTCGCGCGGCGGCGTGCGCCCAGAGACAGCGGCGGCCTTGAGTCCAATCGCACGCATCGCCGCAGCGACGCGGACCGCATGGTCGACACCAGCGGCGTAGACGATGCCTGGACGCTGTCCAAACATGTCGAGGTAGTACATCGAGGCAGCCATGTTGACGGCGTCGTGGTCGAGCGCGTCGGCGAGTTCTTGCTGGTCGTAGTCGCCACCAACAAGCCGCACGCGCTTAAGCGACGTGCCCGGTGGCACGCGCACGGCGCGCAGCGGGGCGACGACACCCGACAACACGGCCTCGCCAAGCGGAAAGTCTGCGATCTCGGCTGGGAAGACATCGCCGACGTGTTTTTGCAACAACTGGTCGGTCGCGGTCATGCCGATATACGTCGGCGTGTCGAGGCGTCGAATCGCGGCAGAGGTACGATCGCCGAGCGCCGTATGCGCCTCGTCGCAGAGGATCACGCCATAGACGTCGCGGCTGAGGCGATCAGCGTTCTTGATAAACCACGCGTACGTCTCGATCGTGATCGGCGGCACCAGCGGCGGCTTGGCCACACCAAGCACAGGGTCCTTGAGTCGGTGCGCGTAGCCCTGTTCCTTGAGGTCGCGCTCGAACTGGTCGACCAACAGGCGGCGGTGGGTGAGAATCAGGACGCCCGTGATCTTGGCGGCATCGACGAAGGCGGCTGCAGCGACGGTCTTGCCGGACGCGGTCGGGTGTTTGAAGCGGTAGCGCCGGACAGCGCCAGGGTCGTCGATTGGCTCGTCGCCCGTCGCCTCGTCATCATCGTCGTCGTCATCGTCGTCCGGGTCGTCGATGCCCGCCAGCACAACGCGCGCAACGGGACTGTCAACAATTGGTGGCAAGGCGACCGGTGCATCGTCGTCATCATCGTCCTCGAAACCAAAGTCGTCGTCATCATCGTCGTCGTCGCCCGACTCCCCGACGACGGCGGTGCTCTCGTCGGCCAGCTTCGGCGCGTCGTTCTCGGGCTGCTCGAGCTCGTCCTGCTCGGCGCGCTGCGAGCGCTCGAAGTCGCCGATCACGGCTGCGAGCATGCCCGCAAGCGCGTCGACCTGGTGCGGACGCAACGCGAGACCCGATTGCAGGTGCGGCTCGTCTTCGGCCAAGACACGTTGCAGGCCGAGCGGAAGGGCGTAGCGGCGGCGATACTCGGCCGACGGCAAGGCCAAACCGCGCTCGATCTCATCGGCGGCCTCAAGGTAGGCGCTCGCCCAGAGGCTGCCCACGCGAATGTCGTCGGTGTCGCCGGGCGCGCGGATGCACTCGCCGATCCAGCGCTCAACTGCGTCGAGCGTCGGACGACCCGTCATATCAACGAACTCTGTGCCTGTAGCCGTATTGCCGGCTTCGAGCATTCACGCCTCCAACCACCTCGCGACACGAGCACGACCACTGGTCGGCTGTCACGCCGTGGATCTGCGGTGCCCAACGGCACCGAACCTGACCGAAATGTAGCGCACATGCCGGTGCGCGCGTCGCGCGTGGCAAACGAAGGCACGCTGACTGCTACCCTCAACACATGCGATTTGCCTTTTACGGGAACGTTTCCGACACGCTGTCCACCTTTGCCGACCGCCTCAGTGCCGCACTTGTGACACGTGGCTATGAGCGCACCGAGGATCTCGGCACTGCCAACCTCGTCTGCAACTTCGTCGACCGCGAGAACGTGCGCCCGTACCGTCGCGAGAACAAGACGACATTCTGCGCCGCAATCTACGAGGGCGACGCCCCCCCAGCCGACTTTGGCGAGGCGATCAGCGACTACTACCCCGTCCTCGTGCGCGCACTGTCGAACGTCTCCGTTCGCGTCGTCCCCGGCACCGAGGTGCGCTTCGGCACGATGGAGCAGGGCAACTACGCGATTGCAGACGACAGCTCTGATGCGTTTTATGCAACGCTCGCCGAGCGCCTCGCACCACTGGCCGAAAGCCATCTGGTGATCGACAACATCTGGAATCCCGACCTCGAGCCCGAGTTGTGGAATGGCGATGAGATCACCGAGTCGCTGACGATTGCAGGTCAGCGTCTCGACGCGATGAACCTCCTGCCCGCGCCGTTCCCGATCGAGAAGTACCTCGATAAGCGCGACCTCGAGCACGTCAAGCGCCTCTACTCGATTGGCGGCCTGTCGTACGGCAACCTGTCGGCCCGCAAGGACGCGACGCGTTTTTGGATGAGCGCCTCGGGTGTCGACAAGTCGAACCTAAAGGAAATTGGCCGCGACATGCTGCTCGTGACCGACTACGACGAGCCTGCCCAGGCAATGGTGATGTCGGTACCGCCCGGCATCGAGCCGCGCCGCGTGTCGGTCGACGCGATCGAGCACTGGAAGGTCTACATGGAGCACCCCAGCGTGGGCGCGATCATGCATGTCCACGCCTGGGTTGAGGGCGTCGACGCCACCGAAATCAACTATCCGTGTGGCACGGCCGAGCTAGCCGACGCCGTCGCCGACCTCGTCCGCGTGCAGCCCGACCCGGCCCACGCCATCATCGGCCTCAAGAACCACGGGTTGACGATCACAGGCGAGACGCTCGACGAGATCCTCGAGCGCGTTGAGCCGCACATCCTGCGGCACATCCCAATGGCGTAAAGCCAGCGCGGTCGATCCAGGGCCGCTCGCGACGCTAGGGGGACATGACAAACCGGGGTTTGTGGTGTCCCCCTTAGAAGAACGACAAGCCGACGAAGATCACTGAGATCATGATCAGGCTCGAGATCACAACGATCAGGCGCATCATCTGGCCCGGCAGGCCGTAGACGCGCGCGAGGATCAGCGTATGGAAGGCGGCTGGCATCGCGATCGAGAGGTAGTAGACGGTCGGAATGTCCACGCCGATCACAAGGTGGATCGCGAACAGGATGGTGGGAGCGATCGCCAGGCGCAGGACGATCGGGCCGGCCGCACGCCAGAGGTCATTAATGTCGTGGGAGACGCGGTCGAGCGGCAGCGCGAGGCCGAGCTCGAGGAAGCCAATCGGGCCCATCAGGAAGACGACCCAGTCAGTCGGGCGTGCCACGTACGGCTCGATGTCGACGCCAGCGGCGCGAATCGTAATGGCAATCACAGCAAACACGAGTGGCACGTTGACGATCTGGCGCACGATGCCCTGCCACGTTCGCGGGCGCGTGCCGTTGCCGAAGTGCGCAGCGATCGCCGTCGAAACCGAGACGATCGGGATCAAGTACATAAACTGCGCGAACAGCACCTGCAGCGCAAGGCCGGCCGGACCAAAGACGGCGTTGACGACGGGATAGCCAAGCGTGACCGTGTTCGTGAAGCCGCTGCCGAGTGCGAGTACCCCCTGCTCGCCACGATCACGCGCGGCGGCGCGTGCGTAGAGCAGACCGATACCGAGCACCGCGTAGGAGGCGGCGATGACGGCACCGAGGCCGATCAGCGTCGTCGAATCGGCGGGCACGACGGTGTAGGCGAACAGCACGACAATCGGCGCGAAGAAGTGGAAGTAAAAGTTAAAGATCCGCCGGTTCCAAGGCTCTGCCGACGCTGGCGAGCGCCACTGCCAGAGCACACCAACCGCAAACGATCCGATCCAAAGCAGGGCAATCAGCACAACAGATGCGCCCTCGCCGCCACGCGTCGTGGCGTCTGGCTATCGACCCAACGATCCATGCCCGACATCATCGGGCATCGGCCCCTACTCGTACTGCAGCGCCTCGAGCACGTCGAGCTTCGCCGCGCGGCGCGCCGGCAGAATCGCCGCCACGATGCCCGCCACGATCGAGAGCACGAGGAAGATCACGATCTGCACGGTTGGGAAGACGAATGCGAGGCCCTCACTTTCGAGCCCCTTGCAGACAGCCCAGCCGAACATGATGCCCAACAGGACGCCCAAGACGCCGCCAATGATCGAGGTGATCACGGCCTCCCAGCGGATCATTGCCCGCATCTGCCGACGCGTAGTCCCGACCGAGCGCAGCATGCCGATCTCGCGGGTGCGCTCGAAGATCGAGAGCACGAGTGTATTGACGATGCCGAACAGTGAGATCACGACGCTTAGCGCAAGCAGCGCGTAGAAGATCACGAGGATCGTGTTGACGCTCGATGCCACCTGTTCCTTCTGCTGCGCGTTCGACTGCACCTTGGCCGTCGGATAGTCCGTCAGGGCCGCTTCCAGCGCCGCCTGGACAATATCGGGATTAGCACCCAAAGCCTCGTTGACGAAGACGGTGTTGAGGCCCGTCGCGTTCGACTGCAAGAGCGGCTTGAGTGCGGCCTGATCGACGACAATGCCGTTGAGGATGGTGGGATCGGTGTAGGTGCCAGCCACCGTAAACGTGGCGGATGCCCCGTTGATCGACTGGACCTTGATGGCATCGCCGGGCTGGACCTTCAATGACGTTGCGATGGTGTCCTCGACGAGGGCCTTATCGGCGCCAAGACCCTGCACGCTGGCGTCCGAGCCCGAATTCCAATCGAAGGAGTAGACGTTGGTGATGGTGGCGGAGTCGACGCCGATCAGGGCCAGCGTCTGAGCGTCGACCTGCACGGCGGTGCCACCAACCGGCGAGGCGGTCTCGACGCCGGGGACAGCCGTGACGGCGTCAAGTACGCCCACGGGGAGCGAACCACCGAAGCCGCGGGCAGTCACCGTGACATCGCTCTTGAGCGACGTGTCGATCGCACCCGTAAAGGATTCTCGGAGCCCACCAACGAAGATCGTCACGAAGACGACCAGACCGATGCCAATCATCAGAGCAGCAGCAGTGACGGCCGTACGGGCAGGGTTACGGGCCGCGTTCTCGGACGCGAGCCGCCCCACGCCGCCCGCGGCCTTCGTAATCGGAACCGACAACACGCCCACCACGGGACGCACGATGAAGCGTGCCAACATCGCAACCGCAACGAAGATCAAGATCGCCCCACCCGCCAGCGTCAAGAGTCGACTGGTCGTATCGGCATCGCTGGCGAGACCGAAGACCATGCCGGTGGCCCCGAGCGCGGCGATCACGATGGCGATCACGGGCGTCAACTTTTGCAAGCGCCCAACGGGCAGCGTAACGCCCTCGCGGAGTGCGGCAATCGGAGCAATTTTCGTGGCGCGCAGTGCCGGGAAGATCGAGGCCAGCACCGTGATACCGACACCCACCACCAGCGAGACGGCGACGGCCTGCCACGACAGGATCAGCCCCGTCGCCGGCAAGCCAAAACCGATCGCTCCGAACAGTTTGTTAAGCCCCCAGGCGAAGACCAGTCCCAGGCCAAGGCCAACCAGCGAGGCGACGAGGCCGATGATGAACGCCTCACCGACCACCGTGCCGAGGATCTGCCGCCGTGAGGCGCCAATCGTGCGCAGCATGGCGAACTCGCGCGTGCGCTGAGCGACGGTAATCGAAAAGGTGTTGTAGATGATGAAGGCGCCCACCAGCACGGCGACACCCGCAAAGGCAAGCAAGGCGTAGCGGATGATCTTGCCGATCAGATTGTTGAGAATGCTCGCCTGCTCGTCTGCATTCTCTTTGCCGGTTTGGACGATGACGTCGTTCTGCGGCAGTGCGGCGCGCACGTTGGCCTTCAGTTGCTCAGCGGAGACGCCCTCGTTGGCTTTGGCGTAGAGATAGCTCGCTTTGCCCTGCAGCGACCACCAGTTTTGGACATCAATTAGCGGTGAGAGCACGCTCGTCGAGCCACCAAGCGACGTCGAGCCATCGCCGTACTGCACGATGCCGACGATCGTGACGGGCTTAATGCCGTCCTGCGTGGCAAGCGTGACCGCGTCGCCGACCTTCGCCTTGGATTTCTCTGCAATCTCTGTGGCAATCGCTATCTCACCGCTAGCCGTCGGCAGTCGCCCCGAGATCGGCGTATAAGGGTTGAGTGCCTCGGGCACACTCGAGAACACGAAGCTCGGTGCCCCGCCCGTCTGGTCCATCGCCTTGCCATCGACGATCACGTACCCCTGCACCTGGATGTACGGCTCGGCGAGTTGCACGCCCTCGGCTGCCCGCACCGCGGTGATCAGGTCGGCGTTGAGGTAGACCTCAGTCTGGTCGTCTTGAAACGGCGGTTTGGGCTTGACTACGACCTCGATTTTGGCGTTACCCTGCTGGAAGATCTGCACGAAGGCACGATCAATCTGATCGGTCAGCACGAGCGTGCCGGAGATCATCGTGACGCCAAGCAGAATCGCGATCGCAGTCAACGCCGAACGCAACTTGCGCGTGCTGAGTCCGCGCAGGACGAGACCGATCATGACTACTCCAGCGTCTTGATCGTGTCGAGAATCTCGCCGGCCGACAGGTGCCCCGCATCGCGCACGATCTTGCCGTCGCGGAGGAACAGGGTGCGATCGGCAATCGCTGCCGCACTCGCATCGTGGGTGACCATAATCACCGTCTGACCAAACTCGTCGACGGCGCGACGCAGGAGGTCGAGTACCTCGCCGCTGGTCTTGGAGTCGAGGTTACCGGTTGGCTCGTCGCCAAAAATGACGGCGGGCTTCGAAAGCAGGGCGCGGGCGACAGCGACACGTTGCTGCTGGCCGCCGGACAATTCGGCCGGCTTGTGCGTCAGGCGCGTACCGAGGCCCGTCGCCTCAACGAGTGTGGCCTCCCACTCCGCGTCCGGCGTCGTGCCCGCGATCTTCATCGGTAGCTCAATGTTTTCCTTGGCCGTGAGCATAGGTAGCAGGTTGAAGAACTGGAAGACGAAACCAATCTTGTCGCGGCGCAGCAGCGTCAACTTCTGATCGTTGAGGCCGGCGAGTTCGGTGCCATCGACCAGGACACTGCCACTGGTCGGCTGGTCGAGCCCCGCGAGGATGTGCATCAGCGTGGACTTGCCCGAGCCGGAAGGCCCCATTACCGCAGCCAGCTGGCCCTTGGGGAAGGAGACGGAGACGCCGTCGAGTGCCCGCACCTCAGAATCGCCCTCGCCATAGATCTTCGAGAGGTCTGTGGCGACCACGACAGCGTCGGTCGCTGTGGCACTTGGAGTGGTTGTGATTTGGGTGCTCATGGTGGGGAAGCTCTAGCCGCTTTGCAACGGCACTCAGCCTATCGCAGGACTACGAAAGGCAGATGAGGGCGAAGGCTAGGCCAAACCACTCAGTGCGGCGGCGACTTAGAGCTTGCCGGAGGCGGCCAGCGTCAGTCGTGCCCAGAGCTCTTCGCCGTTCTTCGAGCGGCGAATGTAGACGCCCTGCATCGGCACGAACTCGCCTTCGAGTGCGAGCACGGGACCACGCATCGGGCTGGTCGCGTCGA
>SHUX01000089.1 GCA_009694475.1 Thermoleophilia bacterium | reverse complement strand
TGGAAGGACTGCGACGCCGATGGTGCCTCCACCGACAGCGGCTACAGCGAGGCTCAACACAACTGGGATGTTGCGGTCTTGGTACGTTCGCTATTGCGGGCACAAGGAGCCCGCGTCGTCCTGACACGCACGTCGAATACCGGCGCTGGCCCGTGTATCACTCGGCGGGCCGAGATCGGTAACCAGCAGCATGCCGACGCCGCAGTCTCGATCCACGCCGACGGTAGCCTCAATGCGAGCAACACTGGCTTCCACGTGATTCTCCCAGCCGACACCGGGCAGTCGCAACGCATGCTCCGCGGCTCGCAACGGCTCGGCCTTGCGATCCGCAACGCACTGCGCGATCAGGGACCAACCTCGATCTCCAACTACATTGGTAGTAATGGTCTGATCACCCGTAGCGACCTCGGTGGCCTCAACCTCTCGAAGGTGCCCAAGGTCTTCACCGAGATCGGCAACATGCGCGCACCTCACGATGCAGCGGCGATGATGTCACCCGCCGGACGCCAACTCGAGGCCTCGGCGATTGCTGCTGGCATTACGAACTTCCTGACTTCGCGTCGCGGCTAGTTCGTCACTCGTAGGTTCGACTGCGGGGGGTGACCCTTCCCTCGCGCTTGACCGCATCCACCCTGCACGCTAACTTACAACTAACGTTGCAAGTTGAGGATGTGCCGTTGTGCTGACGAACTCGATGCCCCGCTACGAGCCACTCTCGGAGGACGCACTCGCGACGATCCAGGCCGGCTGGGAGCGCCTCGGCCAAGAGGTTGGTGTCCAGTTCGATAACGAGCACGCCCTGCAACTATTTCGCGATGCCGGCCAGACTGTGGAGGGCGACACCGTTCGCTTTGATGCCGACTTCCTGCTCGCACAGGCCGCACTCGCGCCAGCAACGTTCTCGATGCGCGCCCGTAACTCAGAGCGCGACCTTGCCATCGGCGGCGACTCGATGATCTTCTGCGCGGCCCAGGGTCCCCCCTTCGTGCGCATTGGCGACGAGCGACGCGAGGGTACCTACGAAGACTTCAACAACCTGCTCCGCCTCGTCCAGATGACGGACACGCTCGACACTCCGGGCCGCAACGTGCTCGAGCCGAACGATCTGCCGCTTGACTCACGCCACCTGATGCGGGCGCTCTCTGCGATCCGACTGACCGACCGCGTCTGGGGCGGCGAGCCCTCGAGCGGTGAGGCTGCGGCCGACTGTCTCGCGATGGCCGAACTCGTCTTTGGCAGCAAGGCGATGCAGGGCGGCGACCCCGTGCTGTTTGCCAACTGCAACGTCAACTCGCCACTCCGCTTCGATGCGCGAATGCTTGATGGCATCGTCAACTACGGCGCAGCCGGCCAGGCGATCATCATCACGCCATTTCTGCTGATGGGCGCGATGGCACCCGTCTCGGTGCCGGCCGCCCTGGTCCAGCAGACGCTCGAGAGCCTGGCGGGCATCGCGCTCGTGCAACTGATTCGGCCGGGGACGCCGTGCGTGATGGGCTCGTTCCTCTCGAGCACAGATATGAAGACCGGTTCGCCTGCCTTTGGCGGCCCCGAATCGGCCTTCGGTCTCTACGCGTCGGGCCAGATCGCCCGCGACCTCAACCTGCCCTGGCGCTCGGGTGGTGGCACGCTCACCTCGAGCCCCCTGCCGGATTACCAGGCGGGCTACGAGGCGATGAATACGCTGCTGTCGGCTTTCCTCGCGGGCGCCAACGTCTGCTGGCAATCAGCTGGCTGGCTGGAGGGTGGCCTCGTCACGAGTTTCGAGAAGTTCATCGCCGACACCGAGATCCTGGACCTGCTCTGCCACCAGTTCCGACCGGTCGAGATTACGCCCGAGAGTCTCGCTTTCGACGCCCACGTCGAGGTCGGTCATGGCGGCCACTTTTTCGGTGCGGCGCACACACTCGAGCGTTTCCGCGATTGCTTCTGGCGCCCCACGATCGCCTCGACCGAGAACAACGCTCGCTGGGTCAAGAACGGCTGCATGGACCACGCCCAGCGCGCCTCCGACCGCTGGCAAGAAGTGCTCGCAGAATACGAACAGCCGCCGCTGCCCGATGGCGTCGAGGATTCCCTGATCGAGTTCGTCGCTAAGCGTGCGGAGGAACTCGGCGACGACGTACCACTGCCGGGGCGCTCGTGAATCCCGGCACCGCCGCGCTCAGCCGCGGCCTCGACGTACTGGTCGCCCTGGCCGAGCCTGAGGCTGCCCGCGCTGGCCTCGGCGTCGCTCAACTGACCGAACTGATCGGTGCCGACAAGAGCCAACTTTCGCGCACGCTGGCGACGCTTGACGAGCAGGGGTTTGTCGCGCGCGATTCGGAAACCCTCACCTACCGCCTTGGCTGGCGACTCTTTAGCCTCGCCGCTCGCTCTGGCGATGCGCCTCTGATTGCAGCCGCTCGACCAGTCTTACTCGCGCTCGTCGCCGAGTTCGGCGAGAGCGCGCACCTGTCGGTACGTCTCGGCGATCAGGTTCTCACGCTTGCAACGGAGTCGCCGATCTCGGTGATCCACGCGCCTGGTCGCGTCGGCGGACTGACGCCACTCGCCACCACGTCGGCTGGTCGCGCACTCGTTGTCGACCTCCCCGCCGACGAGCTCGAGCGACTCGGCCTCGCGAGCCACACGGCAGCGATTGGGCATGCCTGTAGCGACGGCTACGCGATCGTCCGCGAGGAGTTCGAACCCGGCCTCGTCTCGGTTGCTGCCCCTATCCGCGGCGCCAACGGCACGGTGATTGGCGCGATCAACGTCTCGGCACCGAGCTTCCGCTTTGACGACCGTCTGGAGGAGGCGGCACCGATCGTCGTCGAGGCCGCTGCCGCGATCGGCCTGCCACTCGGTTCGCCGCACCTCATCTGAGGCCGCCCCGCTACGCTCTGCAATTGCTCTGGGGCGTGGCCAAGTGGCAAGGCAGCGGGTTTTGGTCCCGCGATCGCAGGTTCGAATCCTGCCGCCCCAGCTTAGGAACGCGCGAAGTCATCGCCATAGGCAACACCGTCCGCGCCAGGAAACACGCCCTCGGCGAGAAAGCGGCGGTGGCAGCGGTCGAGTGCCTCTCGATCGATCTCGATCCCGAGACCAGGGCCTGTCGGCACCGCCACAACGCCGTGGCGCGGCACGTATGGGCCGCCGACGATGACGTCGTCGGCGTACCAGCGAAAGAGGGTCTGGCTAGCTCCGTCGATATGGTCGATTGCGGCCGTTACGTGTAGGTAGGCAGTGCTCGCCACGCCCGTCTCGCCCGAGTGGAAGCGGAAGCCAATGTCTGCGGCCTGACAGGCCCGCACGAACGTGACAGTCTGGCGGATGCCACCCTGCTCGTTGAGGTTCGTGACGATCACGTTGGGAACGCCGAGCGCCTTGGCACGTGGCAAATCCGCGACGTGAGACGAGAAGGGCCGATCCGTGACATCGCGAATCGCAGCGAGGTCCTCATACCCCTCGACGGGCTCCTCCCACTGATCGATGTCGTACTCCTCGAAGCGTGGAATCAGGTTGCGTGCGGTCTCCACCAGCCAGCCACCGTTGCAATCGAGCCGCAACGGTAGATCGCCGATAGCCGCACGGATCTCGCGCACCATCACGAGTTCGTCCTCGACGGCGACGGTGCCGACCTTGCCCTCGAAGATCGTGCCGTCGAACTCCTCGAGCAGCCGCGCGCACTCACGCGCGACCTCAAGCGGTGTCGACTCGCCCGGATGGTTAGGTCCCGGAAAGCGGTAGGAGAAGTACTCTGTCAGTGGGATCTCGGTCCGTACCGCACCACCGAGTAGTTCGTAGAGTGGCTTGCCTTCGACCTTTCCGCGAATGTCCCAGAGCGCCAATTCGATCGCGCCGAATGAACGCTTTGCTCCGAGCACATCTGCCCATGGCGAATAGGCGTAACCCGGCACGACTGCGCGCTCAACTGTGTCGAGATCGAGCGGGTCCATCCCAATCAGGCGTGGCGCAAGAGCGTCGATCGCTGCGCTGCGATCGCCGTCGACAGCCTCGCCCCATCCAACCACACCGTCGTCAGTCGTGACCTCCACAATCGTCTTCGTCAGGCTCGCGATCGAGCCATAACTAAAGCGGTAGGGCGCGACCAACGGAACGTTGACGGGGATGGCGCGGATGGTCGCGATCTGCATGCCTGTAGTGTGGCAAACGTCGACGAAAGCACGGTATTTGCCTCTAATACCTAGGTTGTCTATAGATACGTGTTCGCGTATGGTTGCCGGATGGTCGCACGACGCGCTCAGGCAGTACGTCTACTCCACGCCGTCACGGTGCCGATCGCCCTATCGTTGAGGGGTGCCGCGCAATCGCATCATCGGAATTCTGTTCCTAGCCGCAGCGATCGTACTCACCATCTGGAGGCTACGTCACTAGCACGACTGTGGCTGATTCTCGCTCTGGCCCTGACAGCCAGCGTGCTGATGCTGCCTCCCCTTGCCGACGCGACGACGATCTATGCGGCCTCGTCGCTCGTGAAGGTCGTGCCGGCGATCGCGCCAGGCAACACGTACAGCTTTGCCGGCTCTGACACGCTTGCTTTCCAGATCGAGAGCGGTGCGCCAGCCGATATTTTCCTCGCAGCAGCGCCACTCTACGCCGAGCGCTTGCACAGCAAAGGCCTCTGCACGACACCCATCGTTTTCGCGCTGAACACGTTGACGTTCGTCGCCCCAGTCTCGAACCCGGCCGGCATCACCCGCGTCCAACAACTCAATCGTCCCGGTGGCTTTCGTCTCGCAGTCGGTAGCAAGCATGTGCCGCTAGGGATCTTTACACGGACACTGCTCGGCAAGCTCGGCCTTGGCCGCGCCCTCACCAAGAACACCGTCAGCAACTACCAAAAGGCATCCGATCTGACGAGCGTAATCGCTCTCGGCTCTGCCGATGCAGGCTTTATCTATACGACTGACTGGTATGCCAATACGACACGACTCCTAGCGATCCCAGTGCCCGCAAGCGCACAACCACTGATCCGCTACGCAGCCTGCGTGGTCACGCGCCCCAACGTCGACAGCACAGCTGCGCACGCCGTGATTGCACGTCTTGTCAGCCCCAAGGGCCGTCAGCTGCTCTCCAACGCCCATTTTGGATTACCCCCGACGACATGACCTTGCGCACTGGACTCTTTCTTGGTGGACTCGTGCTGGCACTCACTGGCACGTTCCTGTTTCTGCTGACTCCAATCGCGGCACTACTTCTCCAAGTGCCACCGCGCGACCTGCCCACCTTGCTCCGGGATACCGCCGTCAGTTCGGCGCTGCTCGTGTCGTTGAAGACCAATCTGATCGCGAACATCTTGTTCCTCACGATTGGCACACCAGCCGCGTACCTGATCGCGCTTGGGCGATTCCGCGGCCGGCCTCTCCTCGTGACGCTGATCGAACTTCCTCTGGTGCTCCCACCCGCCGTCGCCGGGATCGCACTTCTGACCGCTTTCGGCGCCTTCGGACTGCTCGGCTCCACGCTGGCGAGCATGGGAGTCGTGCTGCCATTTACGCAGGTCGCGGTCGTGATTGCCGTGACCTTCGTCGCCGCGCCGTTCTACCTACGCGCGGCCATCTCCGCATTCGTAGCACTCGACCGCACCCAGCTTGATGCCGCTCGCGACCTCGGTGCATCTGAGGCAGTTGTCTTTCGGCGGATTGCGCTTCCATTGGCTGCGGATGCACTGCGAGCGGGCTGGGCGATGGCCTTCGCCCGCGGTATCGGCGAGTTCGGTGCGACGCTCTTGTTTGCTGGCAGTGTCGCGCGTCTGACGGAGACACTGCCACTGGCGGTCTACGCACAGCTCGATGTCAACCTGAACTCGGCCGTGGCTGTGGGACTGTTGTTGCTCGTGATCAGCGGCGGCGTCCTTTTGGTTGCCAAACTGCCACCGCTCTGGAGCCCTGCCGCACCATCATCGACCGCTGGTGGCTGGTAGCCTCGACCCATGGGAGAGCAGATTCGTATTGGATCGGCAGCCAGCATCCTCGGCGTCAGCGTCGACACGCTGCGGCGGTGGGAGAAGGATGGGCGTGTGACGTTCTCGCGTTCGGCAGGCGGCCAACGCACAATCGATGTCGATAACCTGCGCGATCTTTTACGCGAGCGCGCACCGCAGACGGGTGTCTCGGCTCGCAACCAGCTCGAGGGTATTGTCGTGGCGGTTGAGAAGGATGGCCTGATGGCCAAGATCGAACTGTCCTGTGGGCCCTACCGCATGGTCTCGATCATCACGCGCGAAGCGGCGGAGGAGCTCGACCTCAAGCCCGGCGATACAGCAACGGCGGTCGTCAAATCCACCTCGGTCGAGATTCGAAGGTAGTTCCAGGGAGGACATGACAAACTGGGGTTTGTCATGTCCTCCCACTCCAGGCGAGGACTGATGGTGGGCATTGCCATAGTCGAACTCGAGAGAAGCGGTACGCTCCGCGCCATGAATGACCGCATCGCAGCCGCCGCGCAAGGTCTCCTTGCAGCGCGCCAAGAGAACCGCATTGCCCTACTGGATCCAGAGTTTGCGCCACGCGATCTGAGCGAGGCCTACGCCGTCCATCTCGCCCTGCTTGAGCTGCTCAGCGCGAATGGTGGTGGACCCCGCATCGGCTGGAAGGTCGGCTTTACCAATGATGCCGCCCAGACGCGGATGGGTACCACCGAGCCTGTACTCGCCGGCCTCCTCGGACAGCACTCGTATGTTGGGGAGGCCGAGCTGAAGAGCCCCGGCGGCAAGGGACTCGGCGTTGAAGCAGAGCTCGCCGTGCGACTCCGCTCCCCGCTCTCTGGCCCCGTCTCGCGACACGAGGCAGCAGCAGCAGTCGAGGCAATCGCCATCGCCATCGAAATTGTGCAGAAGCGCGGCGGTCCGGACGAGATCGGACTGCCCACACTCGTTGCGGATGGAACGCTGCAGTACGGCAGTATCTTCGGTCCGTGGAACACGACGATGGATCCGATGACCACCAAGGACTGCGACGTCAAGCTCCAGGTCGATGGTCAGACCGACGGCTTTATGGGTGCCAGCGAGGTCCTCGGCGATCCACTCAACGCACTGACCTGGCTGTCCGCAGCCAGCGAACGCAACGGCATCGAGCTCCAGACCGGTGACGTGATCCTGCTCGGCGCGATCATCCCCGCCCAACACCTTGAGCCGGGCCAGATGGCCGAAGTCGCGAGCGATGGGCTCGGCGCCGTTCGCCTCTGGGTCGACTGACTTACGGCAACAGCGTCGGCACGGCTCCGGCTGCCCAGGCGCGCGCAAGATTGCGCTCACCCCAGTCGCTCTGTTGCTCCGTGAAGGCCGTAAACGGTTCGTCCCAAGCAGTCGCAGCCAGACGACAGGCGTCGGCGAGCGAGAGCACACCCGTATGGCCTTGCGTCGTCACGAGCCCCGTCAATGCACGCCACGCGCCCATCGGCTGACGCTCGACGAGGTGCCGCAACGGACGCGACCCACGGCCGCCAAGGAT
>SHUX01000088.1 GCA_009694475.1 Thermoleophilia bacterium | reverse complement strand
TGGTCCTGCGCTCGGGCTGCACGGTCTCGCACGACGATGGTCTTTACCGTCGCCTGTCGCCCTTCGAGCGTGGAGCGATTACGGGCGAGGGTCGACTGACGGCAGCGCTTGAAGCGTGGGGAGTCGTGTTGTCCTTGCCCGAGCCAGAGCTCGCGATCGTCGGCTTTGGCAAGCGCGACGTGCCCTTTGACATCGAGTTGCCGATCGTGCGCTGGCACGCGCGCGACGGCGTTGTTCGTGACGCGGCGGACTGTGAGATCACTGCCCTCAACGACCAGCATGCGTTCGTGCGCGGGAGCGGTGTCGCGAACCTTGCTGTTGGCGATCTGATCGGGTGTGGCATTAGTCACCCCTGCACGGCCTTCGACAAGTGGCGACTCCTGCCGCTGATCGACGCCGAACGCACCATCATCGGCGCCGTCCACACGTACTTCTGACCAGCGCTGCAGCGGCTGCGGACTCGACAGACGCGAGCCCGCAGCCGCAGCACTAGTCGCCCTTGACGGGCGTGCGATTACGGGTGCGCTCGGCGCGCGACGAGGGGACCCAGCGGTCTGGATCGTCTAACGCGGCGGCATCGATGCGACGACACGCATTGCGGTACGGGCCGTTGAGGACCTCGTCCGGATCGGCCTGTGCGCGGCGGGCAATATCCATGAAGGCGTTGCCGAACGTGTCGAGGTCTGCCTTCGAGAACGACTCGGCTGGCTCGGGCGTGATCGGCTCGGGCACGAGGTATGGGTGGTGGCTCGTAAAGACCGGCTGCAGCCCGTAGTCCGAGAGGTTGCGGGAAATGTCAGAACTGCCAACACCCGTCTCCTCCTTGAACCCCTCGAGCGACCAGCGAAACTGCTCGAGTGGCGTGTTCGACGTTGGAAACGGTTGCGACATGCCGGGCACCTCGCGCAGCAGCGCCGCGAGATAGTTGGCGTTCAGGACAGCCGTCTCGGCAACCTCGCGGATACCATCGGGGCCAAGCGCGAGGATCCACGAATACGAGCGCACTGCGATCTGCGCGTTGCCAACAAAGCTGCGGATCTTGCCGATCGAGTCGGGCCGATTCCAATCCAGTTCGAACAGATCGCCCCGCTTCTCGACGACGGGAGCGGGCAAGAAGCGCGCGAGGTCCTCGCGCACGCCCGAGGCGCCCATTGCCGGACCCATGCCGTTATGCGGTGATGAAAAGGTCTTGTGCATGTTGAAGTGGCAGAGGTCGAAGCCCGCCTCCTTCGCACGCGCGATGCCCATCATGCCGTTGGCGTTGGCCTGGTCGTAGACGCAGAGTCCGCCGGCCTCGTGGACGAGGCGGGTGAACTCCTTAATGTGTGGGTTGTAGATCCCGGTGTCTTCAGGGTTCGTGATCACGATGCCCGCCGTGCGGTCGGACAGCGCAGCCTTCAGCGCGTCGACCTCGGGGTAGCCATTCGGGCCGGGGTAGAGCTGGACGATTTTGTAGCCGGCCGAGTACGGACCCGACTGGTCGCAGGGATGCGAGAAGATCGACGAGATGATCTCGTTGCGCTGCTCGCCCTCACCGCGCGAGCGATGGTAGGCGCGCACGATCGAGGCGTTGGTGTAGACAGCAGCCGAGCCGGAGGGTGGCTGCAGTGTGAAGCGGTCGAGTCCCGAGATCGCGCACAACATCTGCTCGAGACGCCAGAGGATCTCGAGGATCCCCTGCACCGTGTCGACATGCTGGAGCGGATGCAGGCCAGACACCTCAGGCAGACGCACGAGATGCTCATTGACCTTCGGCGAGTACTTCATCGTGCAAGTACCAAGGCCAAAGTCGACGGCGACATCGTTGCCCATCGTCTCCTGGGAGAGACGCATGAAGTGCCGCATCAACTGTGGCTGGGCGACCTCTGGCAGGCGTGGTGGTTCCGCGCGCTGGAAGCTCGCGGGGATACCACTGAGCGCGTCGGGCACTCGCGCCGTGATCTCCGCCTCCGGAGGCGACGGGATAAAGCCACGCTCGCCGGGCGTACCAATATCCGAGAGCAGGGGCTCGTTCCAACGGGCCTGCTGAAACTGCGCGGTCATGCCAACACCTCCGTCAGAACTTCGACAAGCCGATCGATGTCGTCCTTCGTGTGTACCTCAGTGACTGCCCACAGCGACGAGCGGCCGAGGGTCGGGAAATCAACGGTCAGATCCTTGCCGCCGAAGATGCCACGGGCGCGCAGTGCATCATCGACTGCGCTGACCTCATGGTTGTCGTACGTGATCACAAATTCCTTCAGGATCGGTCCACTAAAACGTGGCCCCGTCACCCCGGGGATCTCGCCGAGGCGCTCCGCCGCATACCGCGAGCGCTGCATCAATCCCTCACCAAGTTCGCGCAGACCCTGTGGTCCAAGCAGGCCGAGGTAGGCCGCGGCTGTGATTGCCCACAGTGCCGTCGTGGTGCCACCATTCTGTGATCCCTCGCCACGCTTGACGTAGTGCGTGCGATCAAAGTTGAGGTAGCCAAAGCCGTTTTGGCCAGGCTCGAGCGTCTCCGTCTTCGCGAAGATGAAGGCCGGACAGCTCTCGATCACAGCGGGATCGTTGTGGAACGCGAGGTAGCCAGACAGGCCGCCGCCGTAGCTCATGTGCATGCCGAGCGGCTGGACGTCGCCAACCGCGAAGTCGGCACCAAAAGAGCCGGGAGCCGCAAGCAGGCCGAGGCCCGTTGGGTCGGCACCAACGACGGCGAGTGCACCGTGTTCGTGGGCCAACTCGACAACCTCTGGAGCCTGATAGTCGACGACGCCAAGAGCGTTCGGGTACTCGATGTAGACCGCCGCGACATCGTCGGCGAGCGCGGTGCGCAGGGCGTCGAGATCGAGCAGTCCGGTCTCGACGTTGAAGGGAATCTCATCGACCTGAACGTCGTGGCTGAGATAGTCGGCAAAGACGAGCCGGCGATCGAGCAGGAGCGCTGCCGGCACGAGGACGCGCTTGCGGCCCGTCAGCATCACGCTGCTGCGCAACGCCATGGCAGCGGCGGTCGACCAGTCGTAGTTCGGGGTCGTCACGACGTCGAGCTCGACGAGTTCGGCCATCAGGTCCTGGAACTCCCAGAGCGCCTGCAGGCGCCCGTGGTCGCCGTAAGTGTCGCCTGCATACGAGGTGACGAACTCGCCGCGCCGGTTGATCTCGTCACAGACGGCGGGCACCTCATGCTGGTAGCAGCCGGCACCAAGAAAGCTCAGCATTTCGGTCGCAGGGGTGTTCTTGTTGAGAATCCCACTGACGTGACGACGCAGCCGCCCCTCTTCGGGGATGCCCTCCTCGAGCGGTAGGCGCTGGTTGTAGCGCAGCTCTTTTGGCACCGTTGTGTAGAGGTCTTCAATTGACCCGGCACCGATGACCCGTAGCATCTCTGCTCGCACCTCAGGAGCCGAGTTAGGAATATAAGGATGGGGCATCGTAATCACTCCACTCGGTAAATAGTCTCTTCGTCGTAGCCCGTGACCAGCTTGTGCCAGCCGCGGAGCTCGTTGTCCGTCTCTTCGTCTCCGGTGTCGACCAACAATGGTCGACCTCCCAATGCCGCGAGTTTGGCAGGTGTAGCGACCACGGTCAATCTCCCGATCCCAGCCCGTCGTAAAACGGCGGGTGAGAGTTGCTGGTTGCCGCGGCCGAGGACGAATCCCTGGCCGCCGATGGGCGTCACGATTGTGGTGGCGCCAGCGTCCGTGAGGGCAGTCAGCAGCTCGGCTTCCGTGCCGTCGTAGACCACGACCTCGCCGTTGCGCACGAGGTCTACACCGAGCAGTGAGGTCTGCAGTCCGAGCGCGCTACCAATCGCCGCGAGGGTCGTGCCACAGCCGAGCAGGAGCGTCGTGTCCTGCATGCGCTCGGCGACGCGGTCGGCAATGCCACTCAGGGCCGCCGGATCCTGATCGTTGCTTGGGGATTTGGTCCCCGCCACGAGGCCTGGGCCGAGGGGGACACGGAGCGTGCCGTAGAGGCGCGGGCTGACACGCCCGTGGGTGGTACCGCTGTCGTCGAGATCGACGACCTCTGCGACCCGTTCGCGGCGACGACCGACGTACCAGGCAGCAGCTAACTCGCCCGCGGCACGTGGCGACTGGGCGAAGGTGGCGCTCTGGATCTTGACGCCCGCGGGGATGCCGAGCGCGACGATCGTGTCGCCAACCGTGCTGCAGATGTCGCGTGCCGTTCCGTCGCCGCCGGCGAAGAGGATCAACTCGACACCTGCCGCTGCGAGCGCGGCGACGGCGGCACAGGTATCGGCTGCGGTCGACTGTGTACCGTCGATTGCCGCTCCGACAACGAGTGTTGGCTCGCGCCCAGCGAGGTGCATGCTGGTCTCGCCCATGTCGCCCCCCGCACACGCGATCGGCAGGTCGGTGGGCAGTTGGCGGAGCGCGAGCGCGGCTCGTTCGTGCGCGTGGGGGATGGCGCCCAACGCCCGCGCCTGCTCGACGAGTCCGTCGGTGCCCTTCAACCCCACGCTGCCACCAAGTCCCGCGACGGGATTGACAACGAGCCCGATCATGCGTCGGTTAGATGTGCGGCGAGGCGATCGGCTGCCGTCTCGATCATCAACTCGCCGAGCTCGCGTGTAGCGGTTGTTGGGTTGCCGTAGACGCCACTGGGAGCCTCGGTCAGTGGGCGGGGCGCGCGGATGATCGGGTCACTCGAACCTGGTCCCTCCGACAACTCTTTGCCTGCCGGTGCCGGCAGGCGTTCGTCGACGGCGAGCCCACCGAGGTACAGCGCGATCGAGGTCTCGACCTCGCCGGCATGGCCAACTCCTCCACCGTCGCTCGGCGACAGTGCCTTGACTCGATCGGGGTCGACGAGGGTCCAATAGGAAAGAAACTCGATGACCGTGGTGTCTGCGACCACGCCACCGACAGCCGTCACGGCTGGCCCAATATTGCCGGCGTGGCCGTTGACGATTGTCAGCCGCTGAAAGCCCGCGGCGGCGGCCGAGCGGGCAACATCGCTGATGAGCGAGACCAGCGTGGTGGGCGAGAGCGACCAGGTCGCACCGAGTGGGAGCCAGTGGTCGGACGCTCCAAAGGGCAGACCTGGCAGCAGCGCGACATCACGGGGGCAGCGCTCGGCAGCCCGATCGCAGACGGCCTGGGCCGAGGCGAGATCGAAGCCGGTCACGAGGTGTGTGCCGTGCTGTTCGGTCGAGCCGATCGCCCAGAGTGCCGGTGCGCCGGCAGCGGCGAGGGCCCGAACTTCGGGTGCGGCGAGCAGAGCGAGACGATGCGCAGTCATGGCGATACGATAGTCCGGTGACAACAACCGTCAACACAACGCTGGCTGTGTTGAGTGCCGCGCTGGCCTCGGACTGCCTTGATCGGCTGGGCTTCCGCGACCAGGTACTCGACCCGAGCGTGGTCGCGCTCGAGCCTGGCATGCGTCTCATCGGACCTGCTCACACGCTGCATGCCAGCGACCAGCCAGGCGACACCAGCGACCCGTACGCGGGTGAGATTGCAGCTGTTGATGCGATTGGTCTGGGCACCGTCGTTGTTATCAGTACCTGTCGAGAGGCCGCGATTTGGGGCGAGTTGCTCGCCACCAGTGCGACGGCCCGCGGTGCGGTCGGTGTGGTTAGCGACGCCCCCGTGCGCGACACGCAGCAACTCTGCGCGATGGGCTTTGCAACCTTCTGCGTCGGTGCATCGCCTCGCGATTCGCAGGGGCGTGTGTCGATCGCAGCGCACAACGTTGCGATCGCCTGTGCGGGTGTCGAGATCGCGCCCGGCGACCTGATCGTTGGGGATCGCGACGGCGTCGTCGCAATTCCTCAACACGCGATCGACGAGATCGTCCGGCTCGCTGGCGAGAAGCTGCAAGGCGAAGACAAGGTGCGCGCCGCGCTTGCCGCCGGGCAGTCGTTGCGGAGCGTGTTCGACGACCATCGCATTCTCTAGACACGCAAAGCGCCATCAGCTTCGGTCCCGCGATCCAGGGAGGACATGACACGTGCGCACGTGTCATGTCCTCCCTGGATCGCGGGCCCGGAGGGCGCGTCGAGGAGGGCGTGAGAGTTGACCAATGCCTACTCGCCGTGCTTGGATTGCGTCCAAGAGAGGGAGGAAGCCATGGGCGAATTCGAGCGAGGACAGTTTGACCACATCGGGGTCGTCACCGACGAGCAGCAACCCGACGAGACGTGGGTCGAGGCGACGAGGGTGTGGGTCACCAACCCACGCGCTCACTCGCACCACGTGGAATTTCTTCGCTTTGAGCCCGACACGCCCGTTACTGGACCACTCCGGACCGACCCGCACGTGGCCTATCGCGTGACCGACCTTGAGGCCGCAATTGGTGATGACGAGGTATTGCTCGAACCGTTCGTCGTTGGCGATGGCTTCGCCCGCGTCGCCTTCGTCCGTGTCGGTGGTGCACTCGTCGAGTACATGGAATATGCAGATCCCAATCAGGAGGGGTGGTTCTGATGAATAACCGACTGGCAGGACACACGAACTCGTACCACACGTACGACTTCGACCAAGCGCTGACCGGCATCGTCGAAGCCGGCTACGACGCGGTCGAGTTGACCGCCGTACTCGGCTGGACTGAGCACGTCGATCTCGACGCTCCGCAGGCCGAACTGCGTGCGCGTCTCGCCGACTACGGTCTCGACCTGACGGTACTCAGCGCGCATTCCGACCTGACGACACCCGAGGGTGTCGAACTTGGCATCAAAGCCGTCCGCTGGTGCGCCGACTATGGCGTCCCCGTGATGAACACGGCGATCGGTGGGCACTCGAGCCAAGACGAGAACGAGTCGGCTTTCCTCGAAGGCATCAGTCGCCTTGCAGCAGCCGCCGACGATGCCGGGGTCGATGTCGCCCTCGAGATCCACGGCGACATCATGGCCACCGGCGCCAAGACGCTGCCACTGCTCGAGCGCATCGGCCACCCACGCGTACGGATCGCGTACGACACGGCCAACTGCGAGTTCTATGGTGACACCGCCGCGGCCGACGATATCGCGACGATGCTGCCGTACCTCAGCAACGTGCATCTCAAAGACAAGCGGGGTGGACCTGGCGTCTGGGACTTTCCCGGCCCGGGCGACGGGCACGTCGACTTTACCGCCATCCTTAACGTGCTCGAAGCCGGCGGCTACACAGGTTCCTTGTCCGTCGAGATCGAATTTCAAGGCGAGCCGTGGCCGCCACTGGCGGAGGTGACGGAGGCAATGGCGCGCTCGCGCGTGCATCTCAACGCGCTCGGGCTCGGATGATCGGCGTCGCCATTCTCGGCTCGGGCTTTATGGCGCGTACGCATGCCGCTGCGTGGGCGGAACACGCCGACCGAGCCGAGGTTCGCGTTGTTGCCTCGCGGACGCTCGAGGGTGCGGCCAAGGTGGCGGAGACATCTGGAGCCGAGGCCTCAGACGACCTGCACGGTGCCTTAGCACGCGACGACATTCAGGTCGTCGACATCTGCCTACCGACGCCGCTGCACCGGCCGATCGCAGAGGCGGCGTTTGCGGCCGGCCGCGACGTCTTGCT
>SHUX01000087.1 GCA_009694475.1 Thermoleophilia bacterium | reverse complement strand
TTGCGGCGGCCTCGAGTTCGCCCTGGTTCTCGCGCAACTCGGGTGGGATCCACTGCAGACCAAGCCGCCCATACACCTCCTCCTCGGTCGCACAGGGGGCAACATCGCCACCGGCAATCGGCGCAAACCCGTGTTCCGAAAGACTCAGCCCCTGACTACGCGCACGCTCGCGCAGCGCCACGTTATGCGCTTTCGAACCGGTGAAGTGCTGCAAGAGCGACCCCCACTGCGCCGGCTCAATTACCCGCAGATCGACCTGCATCCCATCGTGCAAGACGACCGAAGCCTTCGCCTCACCAAGCGCCGTCACGTCCTGCACGCCGGCGTACTCTGCGAAACGCTGAAGGAGCGGCGCGGGATCGTTGGCGGCCGCCACCAGGTCGACATCGCCAATTGTCTCCTTACGACGCCGCAGCGAGCCCGCAATCTCGGCCGCCACACAGCCTGGCTCGGCACGCAACAGCGCGACCAGGGCCTCCGCCCGCTCGAGCGCGTGGTCGAGCAGTATCACGTGCTTACGCGGCCCACCCCCCGCCTGCAACGCTTCGAGAATCCCCGCCTCCTTCTTTTCGCCAAGCCCCTTCAACTCGCGCACGTGGCCCGCCTCACAGGCTGCCTTGAGCGCCTCCGTCGAATCGATGCCGAGCTCGCTGTACAGCCGCTTGGCGGTCTTTGGCCCAACGCCCGGCACGCGCATCATCTCGACAAGCCCATCCGGATAGACGGCTCGTAATTTCTCGAGTGCAGCCATCGTGCCCGTTGCCAGCAACTCGTCGACCTTCGTCGCGATCGTCGCACCAATATCGGCCAGTTCCGTCAGGCGCCCCTCCGCCGCCATCCGCTCGATCGACTCGGGTGCCGAACGAAACCGCTCCGCCGCCTTGCGATACGCAATCACCTTGTAGACGACCGCGCCATCGAGCTCCGAGAGGCTCGCGAGCAGGTCAAAGAGATCTGCGACCTCGGCGTTACGCATGGTCACCAGCACGTCCGATCATCCCTGCTGCCATACCGCGTCGCATACCGGCAACGTCGCAGACCGAGCGGACGTGTGCTCGTGCCAGCCCGCTATCTACGGCATGATGCGACCCAATGAACAGCCCTGCCGCAGAGCGTTACATCGTCTGCCTGCCGACGTATAACGAGTGCGAGAATCTCGAGCCTATGATCATGGCAATTGCCGCCGCGCGTGAGCGGGCGATGATCACGGGCGACGTGCTCGTGATCGACGATGGCTCGCCCGACGGCACGGGCCAGATTGCCGATCGCTTGGCCGCCGAGCACGACTGGGTGCGCGTGCTGCACCGCACGCAGAAGGAGGGGCTCGGCCGTGCCTACCTTGCCGGGTTCGACTGGGCACTCGAGCGCGACTACGCGTACATCCTCGAGATGGACTGCGATTTCTCGCACGACCCAGGCCGCCTCCCCGATCTCCTCGCGGCCGCCCAACATGGCGCCGATCTCGTGCTCGGCTCGCGCTATGTCCATGGTGGTGGCGTCCGCGATTGGTCGGCTGTGCGCCGCATTATTTCGCGCAGCGGCTGCCTCTACGCGCAGGCCTTTCTCCAACTTGGCATCCACGATCTGACGGGGGGCTTCAAGTGCTTTCGCCGCGCCGTACTAGAGGCGATCGACCTCGCGGATGTAACGGCCGAGGGCTACGCCTTCCAGATTGAGATGACCTACCGCACGTCGCTGCTCGGTTTTCGAATCGAAGAGATTCCGATTACCTTCACCGATCGCGTCGCTGGTGGGTCGAAGATGTCACGTCGTATCGTGGCCGAGGCCTCGTGGCGCGTGCCATCGCTTCGCCTACGCGCGCTGCGGCACGAACTCCCCCGCAATTGAAATCCTGCCTATGTTTCGTCTGCTAATAGGCGACCGGTTCTCACGTAGTGTTCGGGTGATGCGCAAGGGAACCGTTGTTGGCTTTATCGTCACCGCCGCCGTCGGCGTCATCGCCATCGGAGGCGTGCTCGTCACGCATGCCTACGCAGACCGCCCCGTTGTCGAATCGGTGTCGCCGGCGCCAGGCACAACCGTCAATGGCTCGGCACCGATCCGCATCATCCTCCGCTCCCCCGATGCCGTCGAGACCATTGCCATCACGATCGATGGCGTCGATGCGACCGCGCAGGCGACAAGAACAGCGAGTGGGTACGTACTAGCGATCCCGAAGCTCGATGATGGCCCACACGTCACCAGCGTTCGCGTCACCTCCTCCGACTTGATCGACGGCGCCGATTCCTACCAGTGGTCATTTACGACCGACGCGACGGCGCCCGCACTGTCCGCCCCCACTCCGGCTGGGTGGAAAGAGAGTGCGGTCATCAACGGGGTTTCCGAGCCGGACGCGACCATTACTGCCTCCTGGCGGGATGGTGAGGTCGTCACGACGACGGACGCGAAGGGAGCCTTCTCGCTGACGCCCGTACTTTCTGATGGTGCGACGCCGATTACGTTAATTGCGGTCGATACAGCAGGCAACGAGACGCGCGCGGCACAGGTGCTGCGGGTTGATAGTGGTCGCCCAGCGGTCAAGGTCGCTGGCATCGACGGCTGGGTTCGTGACACGGACCGCCCGAAGGTCTATGCCTTTGTCGACTCGGCGAGCCCGACGACGCTCGTGGCGAAGATCAATGGCCAGGATGCGAAGGTGACGCCACTGTCGATTGGCTACACGATCGAGACGGGGAGTCTCCCACAGGGCACATCGGAGTTGGCGTTGTATGTCACAAATAGCCTTGGTCGGACGTCGACTCGGACGCAGGAAATCAAGATTGATTCGACGAACGAGTTGACGAACTCGCTGACGCTTGCGCCAGGGGCGAGGGGGCAGGATGTTGCGCGCCTCACGCGCCGCCTCAAGGTTGCAGGCGTCTGGGAGGGCAAGCCGAGTTGGACGTACAACGCGAAGGTTGTGGCGGCCGTCAAGACGTTTCAGAAGCAGTCTGGTCTGCCGGAGGACGGGATTGCGCGACCAGCCCTGCTCGTTCGTACCGCAGGCAAGATTGTGGTGATCCAGAGCAAGTTCGTGCTCAACCTCTATCTCGATGGCATGCTCGCCGAGCAGTATCCGATCGCCGTTGGCCAGTCAGCGTACCCAACGCCAACGGGAGATTTTGTGGTCACGGAGAAGATCGAAAACCCCTCGTGGACGCCGCCAAACTCGCCGTGGGCTGCGGGGCTCGAGCCCGTGCAACCAGGGTCAAATAATCCGTTGGGTACACGCTGGATTGGCACGTCAGCACCCCTCGTGGGTATCCATGGGACACCGCAGGACTGGTCGATTGGCACCGCTGCCTCGCACGGTTGCGTCCGGATGCATATCTCGGATGTGGAAGACCTCTTCGAGCACGTCACGATCGGCATGCCGATCGAGATCAAGCCCTAGCGGCACAGACACCGCGCGTAGACCTACGGGCAGACACGACAGGCGGACATGACAAGTGCGCACTTGTCATGTCCGCCCTCCCCAGCCAATAGTTGTTGTGCCCTCAGGCCAGATGGTCCCAGCCGCGCAGCGCATTGTCGGCGCCTTCGCCGGTGAAGCGAATGCCCGCTGGCCCTTCGCCGACCTGCCCGATCACCGTCAGCGGGATGCCGCAGCGTTCGACGTCATCGGCTGCCAGCGCCATCACGAGCTCGTAGTCCTCGCCCCCTGTCGCTGCCATGACGCCTGGTACGAGCCCGAGGGCACGGGCAATTGGTGGCGTGTCGTCGTGCATCGGTAGCGCGTCGAGGTCGACGTGGAGTTGCACGCCGCTACGTCGAGCAAGTCGGCGCAGGTCGGTCGCGATGCCGTCGGAGACATCCATCATCGCGTGGACAAATGGGGCGAGTGCCTGCCCCTCAACGAGTCGTGGATGCGGACGACGATGGCGCTCGATCGACTCGACGGCACCAGGCAGGTCGCGGAGTGCGGGGTCGCGCAGCACGGCAAGACCAGCAGCCGACTCGCCGAGTGTGCCCGTTATGGCAATCACGTCGCCCGGTTGTGCTCCAAACCGGCCAGGTGGTGGATTCGCCGCTCGCCCGATCACACTGACCGAGACGGATAGGCCCAGACCGCGCGCCACGTCGCCACCCACCACCGGACATCCGTAGGTGCGAGCGCAGGCACCGAGTCCGGCGTAGATCGGCTCGGCGTCGGCCGCATCGCCCTCGCCCAGAATCAGCGAAACGAGCGCGCCAATCGGCAACGCGCCCATCGCGGCGAGGTCGGAGAGGTTGACGGCGAGCGCCTTCCAACCGACGTCGTAGGGCGAAGAGAAGTCGCGTCGAAAATGGACGCCGTCAACCTGTGGGTCGACGGTCCAGACCAGGTCGGGGGCCAACACGGCTGCGTCGTCGCCAATGCCCTGCAGGATCTCGGGCGACGAGTCGTTAACGAGTGTGGCGAGGTGCGCGATGAGGGCGTCCTCGTCGGGGTACGCCGTTCCCTCTCCCCATCCGACCTGCTCTGGCATTGCCGTCCCGTCGTCTCGCTTCTCAAGCGGATGGTACCCTGATCGCGCGTCTTGGAACCCTTTGATGAGCGAATTGCCTCTCCCCACCAGCGTTGTCTACCCCGGCTCGGCCGGGTCGTATACGTCTGAGGCGGCCGAGCGTCTATACCCCACGCTCGAGGCGACGTCAGCGGGATCGTTTGCCGATGTCTACGCCGCCGTGCGCGATGGTTCGGCCGACGTCGGTGTCTTGCCGATCGAGAACACGCTGGCGGGCATCGTTGCGGACACCTGCAACCTGATCGCTGACGGTGCGCTGGCGATTGTCGCCGAGACGATCATCCATATTCCTCATTGCCTCGCTGGTGTGCCTGGTTCGACCACTACCGGTGTCACGCGGATCCATTCGCACCCCGTCGCGTTGGCTCAGTGCCGCGTGTTCTTGGATGGTCGCTTCGAGGAAATTGGCGCGCCCACGACCGCAGATGCTGCGCGCATCGTGGCCGAGCAGGGCGATCCGGCTTGGGCCGCGATCGCCTCGCCCGCGGCCGCGCAACGGTACGGGTTAGAGATTCTCGAGAGCGACATTTCGGACCACCTCGAGAACATGACGCGCTTCGTCGCGATTGCGCGCACGCCGCTCGACTACACGGAGGGTGTGGCGTGGAAGACAGCCTTGCGGCTCGTCACGGGCCACCAGCCCGGTGCGCTTCACGATGCGATTGAGCCGCTGCGGTACCACAAGGTCAACATGGTGTCGTTGCACTCGCGGCCGATCCCGGGCGAGCCCTGGCGCTACCAGTTTTTGATCGATATTGAGGGCCATCAGGATGATCCAGCGATCGTGCGCGCCCTCGACGATGTCCGTAGCCGCTCGGCCGTGCTCGTCTGCTTGGGGTCGTTTCCGGCCGCCGAGCATCCCGACGCGCCGTGAGCGACCGAGCGGGTTGGGACGCGGCGCTCGCGTTCGGCGCGCCGCCACACGACGGCCGCCTTGTCTTTCGTGGCGAGCAGCCTGCCGTGGCGGGCCAACCCGAGCCGCTTCCAACAGACCTACCGCCGACGCTTTTGGTCGCGTTGGAGCGCACGGGTGTCACGCACCTCTGGTCGCACCAAGCAGAGGCGATCAAGTTGGCTCGCACGGGCCGACATGTGGGTATCAACTCGGGGACGGCGAGCGGCAAGACCCTCGCCTACACCGTGCCGGTACTCGAGACACTGCTAACTGAGTAGCACACCCGTGCGCTCTATCTGGCGCCCACGAAAGCCCTCGCACAGGACCAGGCCCGCCGCCTGCATGCACTCGGCCTCGGCCGGGATCTGCGCGTTTCCTTGGTCGATGGCGATACGGATACCGCGAGTCGCCGCCGTGCTCGCGTCGAGTCGAATCTCGTCCTCAGCAATCCCGACATGGTCCATATCGGCATCTGCCCGCACCATCAGCGGTGGGATGAGTGGCTGTCGGGCCTCAGCGCGATCATCCTCGACGAGGCTCACGTCTATCGCGGGGTCTTTGGGAGCCACGTGGCGCATGTGGTTCGGCGCCTGCGCCGGTGCGCAGCGCTCTACGGTGCCTCGCCACAACTGCTGCTCGCGTCTGCCACCGTCGGCAACCCCGCCGAGGCGTTTGGACAACTGACGGGGTGCGCAGTCTCGATTGTCGATGCCGATGGTGCGCCGTCTCCCGGCCGTGATGTCGCGCTCTGGAATCCGAGTCTGCTCGATGAGACGACGGGGCGGGGCGCCTCGCGGATCCACGAGGCCGTCGGTCTCGTTGCCCAACTTGTGATCGACGATCAGCGCGTGATTTGCTTTGCCCCTGATCGGCAGATGGTCGAGCTGATCCTACGGGGGGTGCGTGACGAATTGACGCGCCGCGCGCCCGTGCTGACCGACCGCATCGAGCCGTATCGGGCGGGCTATACGCCCGAGGTGCGTCGTCAAATCGAGGCGCGGCTGGCGAGCGGCGCGTTGCGAGCCGTGATCGCCACGAACGCGCTGGAACTTGGCATCGATATTGGCGAGCTCGATTGTGCGGTCGTAGTTGGCTTTCCTGGCTCGGTCGCGTCGCTCCGCCAAGAGTGGGGTCGCGCCGGGCGACGGCAGCGTGGGCTCGGCGTCTTGGTGCTGGGCGACGATGCACTCGACCAGTGGTTTGCCCGCCATCCCGAGGCGCTGATGGCACGCCCCGTCGAAGCGATCGCGCTCGATCCAAATAACCCCGAGATCCGTCTCGCCCATCTGGCCTGTGCGGCCGCCGAGGCCGCTGTCTCGCCCCGCGGCGAGAGCATTCTGGGCGTCCACGTGACAGACGATGCTGATGCTCTCGTGCAATTGAGCCCCGACGACTTTGCGATCACCGCCGCGGGACTAATCTGGACCGGCGTGGACGACCCCGCCTCGCGCGTTTCGCTGCGCAGCTCGGGTAATCAGGCGGTCACGATCATCGAGAGCGAGTCGGGTGCTGTGCTCGGCGATGTCGAACAAGACCGTGCTCCACTCAGTGTGCACCCTGGCGCTGTGCACCTCGACTTCGGCGAGCGCTACCTTGTAACGGAACTCGATTTGGAGCATGGCCAGGCGATCGTCGAGCCGTTCCGCGGCGACTGGTTTACCGTCCCGCGTGCCGAATCGCAGATTCGTCTCCTCGATGCTGTCCACGACGACTGGCTCGGCAATTGGCGTGTCCACCTCGGCGAGGCGGACGTGACGACACGGGTGGTCGCGTTTCAGCGGCGCCGCGTCGACGACCTCTCGGTAATCGATCAACGCCCGCTCGATCTACCCCCGCGCGAGTACCGCACCGCTGCCCTCTGGTGTGTGCGCCCCCCAACCGACGACGAGCCTTCGCTCGGTGGCCTCCACGCTATCGAGCACCTGCTGGCGGCCGCCCTGCCGCTGGCCGTCCCCTGCGACAGCGGCGATCTCGCCGGCCTCTCGCTACAACTCCACCCCGACACGAACCTGCCAACGATCATCCTGCACGAGACCCGCCCGGGTGGCGCGGGCATTCTTCGCACCGCTTTCTCTGCACTGCCCCGCATCGCCGAGGCCGCAAAGTCGATCGT
>SHUX01000086.1 GCA_009694475.1 Thermoleophilia bacterium | reverse complement strand
CCGCAGGCAATCGCGAACGGCAAGAACCACATCGGCACCATCGCCGGGAAGTTAAACGGCGTAATGGCGGCGCAGACACCAACGGGCTGACGGATCGTCTCGGTATCGACCTTCGTCGCAACCCCCTCGAGGATGCGTCCCTGCATCGTTGTCGGGATCGCGGTGGCACACTCGACCATCTCGATCATGCGGCCAACCTCGGCCTGCGCGTCGGGGTAGGTCTTGCCCATCTCGCGCGTTGCAGTTGCGGCGATCTCATCGGCGCGCTGGACGAGTTGTTCACGGAAGCCGAACAACCAGCGGGCGCGCTCAATCGTGCTCGTGGCCTTCCATGCGGGGAAGGCGGCTCGGGCGGCCTGGACCGCAGCGTCGACATCATTGGCGCCCGACAGTGGAACCTGAGCCAGCACCTCACCTGTAGCGGGGTTGCTGATGTCGAGCAGCTCGGAGCTGGTCGACGGCACCCAGCCGCCGTTGATGTAGTTCGGCAGGATCTTCGTTGCGGTCGCGCTCATAAGTCGTTGCACCTCAAGGGACGTTGATCCCTGGATGCTACAAGCGACCGCTAACTGGTGGCGCGCTCCATCAACTGGCGCTTGACGCGCGCGAGGATCGCACCGACGCTGCGCATGCGCAGCGGGGAGACGACATCGGCTAGGCCCATCCCGGAGGCGAAGTCGGAAGGGGTCGCGAGGATCTCATCGACCGTGCAGCCATCGAGGCCGGCGTGGATGATGCCAGCGAAGCCCTTTGACGTCGGCGCCTCGTCCGGTGCGGCGAAGAAGAGGTGCACGAGATCGCCCTCCAGTTCGGTCTGCACAAACAACGGCGTCTGACATTCGTGGACGCGCTCGAGCTCTGCATCTTGCAGGCGCTCGGGGAGGTCGGGTAGATCGCGCGAATACTCCAGCAGGAGGTCGAGGCGCTCGGTGCGGTCGACCTCGGCGAATTCGTCGATTATCGCCTGCAGACGAGGAGGAAGGGTGCCGCTCACCGGGCTTAGGCGCTCGGCTTCTCGATCGGCACGCGCACGGCGTTGCCCCATTCGACCCACGAGCCGTCGTAGTTGCGGACGTGTTCGAAGCCAAGCAGATGGGTGAGGACAAACCAGGTATGGCTCGACCGCTCACCGATGCGGCAGTACGTGATTACCGCGTCGTCGTCTTGGAGGCCCTGCTCTTCGCCGTAGATGGCACGCAACTCGTCGGCGCTCTTGAACGAGCCATCATCGTTGGCCGCTCGCTTCCACGGCACGCTCTTCGCCGTCGGCACATGACCACCACGCTGTGCGCCTTCCTGCGGGTAGTCCGGCATGTGTAGGAGCTCGCCAGAGTACTCGCCAGGCGAGCGCACGTCGACGAGTGGACCATTGCCGATGTGGGCGAGGACGTCCTCTTTGAAGGCGCGGATCGTCGCGTCATCGCGTGGCACGATCGGGTACGTGCTGGGCGTGACAGGCTCGACATCGGTTGTCATCTCGCGACCTTCGGCAACCCACTTGGCACGCCCACCATCGACGAGGCGGACATCCTCGTGACCAAACAGGCTGAAGACCCAGAGGGCGTATGAGGCCCACCAGTTGAAGTTATCGCCGTAGATCACGACCGTCGTGTCGCGCGAAATGCCGCGCGCCTCGCACATTGCAGCGAAGCCCTCAGGGCTGATGTAATCGCGCGTCGTCGGATCGTTGAGGTCGAGATGCCAGTCGATCTTCTGGGCGCCAGGGATGTGGCCCGTGTGGAAGAGCAGCACGTCTTCGTTCGACTCGAGCACGACGAGGTGCTCATCCGTCAGGTGTTGGGCGAGCCAGTCGGTGGTGACGAGGCGCTCGGGATGAGCGTAGGCCTCGAGTTTGGGGGCAGGATCTGCGGGTAGCGGCATGGTGTCCTCGATGGCTTGGGGTCGGAGTAGAACGGCTGCACACGTATGCTACGACCGATCTGGTGCAGGTGGGTCAACGGGGAGCGACGCGATCGACGATCCGGTCGAGTGGTTGCCAGAAGGCGGCCTGTGCTGCGGGGCTGGTCTGGAGGACAGAGAGGTGTCCGAAACTCATTGCGGGGCCCGATTCGAGGACGTCGAGAGTCGAATAGTGTGGCGCGATGCTGCGAGCGATCGCTGTTGCACCTCGGCGTCCAACGACTTGGTCGCGATCACCGACGATCAACTCGACGGTGGTCGTGGGCGGCAAGACCAGCGGTGTCGGGTCGTTGCGGCGCACGAAGTACGGGAAGACGCCATAGACGGCGGCGGGGACGGGCAGCTTCCACGTGTCGGCCTCGGCGGCCGCGATCACGGCAAGCCAGCACCATAGGAGTAGCCCGCGGCGATGATTGGTCCGTGCTCTGGGCCGAGGGCGGCAAGGCCGGCGCGTAGCCCACTCTCGGCTCCCGCCACCATCTGCTTGCGGCTGGAGCGGAGGCTCTCTTGATAGTAGGGAAACACGACGGCGAGGCCCTGTGCGGTGAGATGACGGATCCACGGGAGGTAGTTGCGCGGGGCGCGATCGCTCCAACCGTGCAGCATGACCACGGTGGCGCGGAGTGCGCCTTTGGGTCGGAAGACATCGGCGTCCGTCACGTTTAGCGCCGATGCGTACGACGGTCTGCTCGCGCAGGCCGTCCGGACGGTGTTGACAGCCAGAGTCGGGAGCAGAGTGCGCATCGTCCCTCAGTGGTTCGCGCCGGAGAGGTTGATGGCCTGTCTCGCCCTGTTGTGGCAGGCGTGGTCTAGCGCGGCGCGAGTCGATCGACGATCTGGTCGAGCGGCCGCCAGAAGGCGCGTTGGGCTTCGTCGTCGGTGCGTTTCGGTGCAAAGTGGTCGAACCTGACCGCCTCGGTCGATGCGAGCAGGTCGATCGTGGCTGGATGTGGCGAGATCGCTGCTGCCAGCGCGTCGGCGCCGAGCCTACCCACTACCTGATCGTCGTCACTCGCGAGTAGCGTCACCGACGCTGCGTCGGCAACGGTGCCGAACGGCTCGGGTACGCTCGGTGGCAGCGCCGGGAAGACGGCATAAACGGCGGCGGGCACAGCCACACCCCAGGCTTTGGCGTTGGCGGCATAGACGACGGCGAAGCCACCGCCAAGCGAGTAGCCCGCCACGATCACCGGTCCGCTCGGCGGTGCGGCGGTGAGTCCGGCACGAATCGACTGCTCGGCGCCCTGCAGCATCTGCGCGGGCGTGGACAGGAGGCCTTGCTGGTAGTGAGGGTAGAGCACGGTCACGCCCTGCTCGTTGAGGTGCGCGATCCACGGTTCGTAGCCTGTCGGCTGGACGTCGTTCCAGCCGTGGAGCAGGATCACGGTGGCGCGCTCCTGTCCGCGCGCGTCATAGACCTTGGCGCTGGCGGCGGTCGTGGTGGCATTGGTGGTGGCGGCTGGGGGCCCGCTGGTCGGGGCGGGCGTGCTGGAGCCACAACCAGCCAGTACGAGCAGGAGAAGGAGTGGCAGCAGGCGACGCATTAGGTGTCGAACAGTTCGCGCTGCGCCGGGCCAATGGCTTGTGTAGTGGCAACACCCGCAGCGTCGAGCAACTGCCGTAGGCGTCCTGCATTGTCGGGCCCCTGCGTGGCGGCATTGGTATTGAAGACCGCGTAGAGCCGACTCGTCGTCTGGGCGAGTGTGCGTAGCGGCTCAACCCATTCCGTCAGTTCGGCGTCGGAGTAGAGGTGGTCGAAGCGCGAGGAGGCGCCGTCGCCGTGGTGGTTCCAGGTTGCGGCGTTGCGGCCATGAAAGCGCACGTATCCCGTCTGGGTGGTGGCAGCGACGACGGTCTCGATCACGTTGTTGGACGCGACATGGGGCGCGTCGACGGCGACGTAGGTCAGGTTGCGTTCGCGCAGGCTGTCGAGTGTCTCATCACGCAGGTCGTGTGAGAGCCAGTCGCGCTGGCGAAACTCGATCAGCAACTCGGTGTCCGGCAGTGCAGCCCGGGCATAGTCGATGTGTTGCCACGCCGCGCGGCCCGGGAGTGTTGAGGGTGGCAATTGGAAGAGCACGCCACCGAGTTTGCCGGCCTGGCGCAACGGCTCGAGCGAGCGCGCAAAGCGGGCAAAGACGCGGTCTCTGAGTGCGTCTGAGGGGACGACGTGGCCACGCGACGTGACCTGGTCGACAAGTGGGCGCAGATCAACGGGCAACTGCTCCGGGTGGACGACGTGCCCCGTCATCAGACCAAAGGCCTTGATGTGGAAGACGAAGCCGGGCGGGGTGCGCTCCGCCCAATTGTGTGTCGTGCGCTCGGCCGGGATGGCGTAGTACGACGAGTCCACCTCGACCGTGTCGAAGTGTTCCGCGTAAAACCGAAGGCGCGCCTCGGCCGTCGTCGCGTGGGGCGGATACCAGTCCGCGATCAGGCCCTTCTCCACCCACGCGCACGTGCCGAGGCGGACGCTTGCGGTCACTGCGGTGGGTGTTCGGCAATCCAGTGGCGGGCGATGTCGACTCGGCGGGTCACCCAGACGTCTTCGCGGCCAGCGATGTGGTCGAGAAAGCGGCGGAGCCCATCGATGCGTCCCGGTCGTCCGACGATACGACAGTGCAGGCCGATGTTCATGATCTTCGGTGTCGTCGCGCCTTCGCGATAGAGCGTCTCGAAGGTGTCGATCAGGTACGTCGAGAACTCGTCGGCGGTACGAAAGCCATTCGGTGTTGCGAAGCGCGCATCGTTGGCGTCGAGTGTGTACGGGATCACGAGATGGTCCTTCTCGCCGAAGCGCGTCCAGTACGGCAACTCGTCCGAGTAGTCGTCCGAGTCGTAGAGGAAGCCACCCTCTTCGGCCGCGAGGCGGCGCGTGTTGGTACTAAAGCGCCCCGTGTACCAGCCGTAGGGGCGCTCGCCCGTCGCATCGGTGATCAACGTGATGCAGCGGTGCAGGTGGTCGAGCTCGGTCGCCTCGTCCATCTGGTGATAGTCAAACCAGCGGTAGCCGTGGCTGCAGACCTCGTGGCCCGAGGCGGCGGCAGCGGTGGCGGGAGCGGGGTTGAGTTCGATCGCCTTGCCGACGGCGAACATCGTCAACGGCTGCTGGTACTCCTCGAAGGCGTCGAGGATACGCCAGACGCCAACACGCCCACCGAACTCGTAGATCGACTCGGTCAGGAGGTCGCGCTCGGGTCCGACGCGGGCCTGGATCTCTGTCAGGTAGCCCTCGCTCTCCGAGTCGCCGAGCAACGGCGTGCGCTCGCCACCCTCCTCGTAGTTGAGGACAAAGCTGACGGCCACGCGTGCACCACCAGGCCAATTGGCGTTCGGGGGCGTGTGGCCGTAGCCGATCAGGTCGCGTGGCTGCATGTTCATGTCAGGAACGTTAGGCGAAACGTGGTGTCAAAACGTGAACGTGACAAACACCGAACCAGATCGAGACCAACGGTGGGCGCGATCCGCGTCGCCTACCCTATCGGTATGGATCCGGACGCCCCAATTGGCATGTTCGATTCTGGCGTGGGTGGACTGACCGTCCTGCACGCGACGCTGGTGCGTTTGCCGCACGAGGATGTCGTCTATCTCGGCGATACTGGGCGCTTCCCTTATGGGCCGCGTTCGCAGGACGAACTGATCGCCTATGGGCGCGAGTTGACAGGCATCCTCGTTGAGCGAGGCGCCAAGTTGATCGTCGTGGCCTGTAACTCGGCGACGGCGGCGGCACTACCAGTTTTGCAACAAGAGTCGCCCGTGCCGGTGCTTGGTGTCATTACACCCGAGGCGCACGCCGCGGTGCAGGCGACGCGTCTACGCAAGATCGGCGTGCTCGCCACAGAGGCGACGGTCAACAGCCAGCGCTATCTCGAGGCGATCCACGATCTTGATGCTGGCGTGGAGGTTGTGCAGGTTGCCTGTCCAGGCCTCGCCGAGTCGATCCAAGGCGGCGAGCCCTATTCGGAACGCACGCTCGAGTTGGTCCAGGCCGCCTGTACTCCACTGCGCGAAGCCGGCGTCGACGTCGTCGTGCTCGGCTGTACGCACTACCCGCTGGTCCGCCACATGTTGCAGCGCGAACTCGGAACCGATGTGCAGACGATCGCTGCTGCGGAGGAGCTCGCCGAGGAGATCGCGGTGACCCTCGCGCGGAACGGTTGGCAACGCGGCGACGACCATCGCGGCGAGTACCGCTTTCTCGCGACGGGCGACACCGAGGCCTTCCGCGAGGAGGGCACGCGTTTCTTGCAGTTACCGATTGGTGATGTGGAACACGTGCCCGTCGCTGATTCCTTGTAGGCTGCGACTGTTCCACCCTGCTCGTGGCTCATGATCTTCGCTCGAGCCAATGTTCCAACGAATGGGACCTCGTCTGTCCTGGCACCACCCTAAACCGGTCGTGTTGGGCGGGGGACCCACCTGCATAAGCAGGTTCGACGGGAGATGAGTCGCGGCAGGGTGGGGCAACTCGGCCCCGACGCTTCGAGCGGCTGTCACACCGCAGTTGTGCGTGCGGTGCGACAATGTGCGCGTGATCTACCTCGACCATGCAGCCACCGCACCGCCTGACCCACGTGTGGTCGAAGCGATGTTGCCGCACCTGACAGAGCGCTTTGGCAATCCCTCGGAGCCACACGCGCTTGGGCGACAGGCGCGAGTAGACCTTGACCAGGCGCGCCAAGAGATCGCCGCGCTCGTGGGCGCAAATCCCGCTGACGTCGTGCTGACGGGTGGCGGTACCGAGGCCGACAATCTGGCCGTGCTTGGTCGCGCGCAGGGGCAGCCGGGGCGGATGGTGGTCAGCGCGATCGAGCATCCAGCGGTGCGACGCACGGCAGAGGTGTTGGCGCGGCGAGGTTGGGAGATCGCGCTCGCGCCGGTGTTGCCGAATGGGCGGCTCGACCTGATCGAACTCTGGGACCTCGTGCAGACAGGTGATGCGCTGGTCTCTGTGATGGGCGCGAGCAATGTGACGGGGGTTGTGCAGCCAATCGCCGACATCGCCGCAATTTGTGCTGAGCACGCGGTGCCACTCCATGTCGACCACGTACAGACGGCCGCCGGTGCCGAGATTGATCTGACAGACCTGCCCGGACGCGTGACGATCGCGCTGGCCGCGCACAAGCTCGGTGGGCCACGTGGTGTCGGTGCGGTGATTGGCTCGGGCGTGCAGAGCCTTGACCCGATTGTCTTTGGTGGTGGACAGGAGGGCGGTCTGCGCTCGGGCACCGAAGATGTCGCCGGCGCCGTGGCATTGGCTGCTGCGTTGCGGATCCGGCAAGGTGCTGAGGCACCGGACGAGCGCCTCCAGCGCGCCGCGCTGCGCGACGACCTCGAGGCGCGGCTCGGGTTGCCGGTGGTCGGTGCTGAGGTCGAGCGACTTCCCGGCCATGCCCTGCTTTTGACCGGCTATCGCGGCGACACGGTCGTGCGCCTCTTCGACGAGCGTGGCATCGCGATCTCGGCTGGCTCGGCCTGCGCCAGCGGCGAGACGCTGCCCGACGCCACACTGACGGCGATGGACATCGACGACGACACTGCGCGCAGTGCCATCCGCATCACGCTTGGACCAACGACGACCGCCGCCGACATCGACGCCGTCGTCGCGGTCTGGACAGAACTTGCACCGGCGCTGCAGACGGCTGCGGAGGCCTCCGCATGATCGACCTCTCTCGCGCCGGCGCAGTTGCCCAGCCAGACGGCGAAGGCCGGGCAGGCGGTGGCCGCTGCAACGACCGCGTGCGCGTTACGCTCGGGCTCGTCGGAGATCG
>SHUX01000085.1 GCA_009694475.1 Thermoleophilia bacterium | reverse complement strand
ACGGCGCGTTGACGACGATGATGCCGAGCAGGGCGAGGCCACGCAGCCGATCGGGGAACGCCAGGCGTGCCGGTGCCGCCGCCATCTGCCGCCTACCTCGCGTAGACGCGTTCGGTTGCTGCGGCGATCGCGCCCCACGAGAACGGACCGTCAGCCGCCGCACGGCTCGCGGCAGCCATCTCCTTACGCCGCGCTGGGTCGCGCAATAGCTCAATCAGTGCCGCAGCAAGCGCAGCCGAATCTGCTGGCGGTACAACAACACCGGCGCCGTGCTGTTCGACCACTTCGGCGAAGCCTCCGACGCGCGTCGCCACAATCGGTCGTCCGAGTGCCAGTGCCGCGAACAGAACGCCAGATTGATCGATCCTGCGATACGGCAGCACGACGACATCCGCCCGCAGCAGTGACCCGACGAACTCCGCGGTGGGAGTGAAGCGCAGGTCGGAGGTCACACCAAGCGCGCCATCCGCTGCCATTGCCTCGAGCCGCGCGGCGCCCTCTGGGTCGCCGAGGACGCGCCCGGCGACGAGCAGACATGCGTCGGGCAGTGCCAAACGCACAGCGGGCCAGGCCTCGAGCAGGATGTCGAGACCCTTGTATGGGCGCAGGAGACCAAGCATCACAACAAGAGGCACCCCGTCCGGCACGGCAGGTGCCACGGGCTCAACGTCGCGATAGGCGGTCAACGCGCCGTGAGGGACCATGTGGACTCGCCCCGGATCAACACCAAGCTCACCAACCAGCGCGTCGCGACCATGCTGCGAGTGGACGATGACTCGTCTGAACGCTCGCGCGTTCGCGGCAGATCGTCGCAGTCGCCGAGGCGTCGGGTGATTCGGCAACGCATCGTGAGCCGTGTACACAACCGGCACGCGAAACATGCGCTCAACAATGCGCCACCAGTAGCGGTCAACGATACCCATCGGCAACCACTGAACGTGGATTGCATCGGGACGGTGACGCATCAGATGTGGCGTGAGCGCAACCAGGTCGAAGGGGTGCTCGAGACCCCGTGCCGCCTTGCGTGCACGGCCGGGCACGCGATCGGCGAGCCGATAGAAGACGTAACGCACATCCACGCCTGCAGGCGGCGGCGGCTGGGCAACACGCGGAGCACTCGCCATCAGTGTCACAGCGTTTCCTTTCGCAACCAAAGCCGCAGCCAGCGCATCGTCATAGGGGCGCGTCTCGCCACGAGGATCGACGAGCATAATCCTCATTTTCTGGCCTTTGCTGCGTCTCGCATGCCCCCGATCCTACCGGCGCCCCCCACGCCGAGGTTTCGCGTACCATGAGGAACGTGGTGGATTCGAACGGAACCGAGTCGGAGATCGATCTCCGCAGCTATCTCAATCGCATCCTCGCCCGTTGGTGGATCGTCGCGATCTTCGTTGTGCTCGCCATCATCGGGTCGTTCACGATCCAACGCACGCAGAACAAAAACCTCACGCGCGGCGTCGCCACCGTCTATCTCGGACAGCCTGTCACGCCTAACGGTTCGCTGGTGCCAAACCCGTTGTCTTCAAACCCGCTCTACGCCAATGCACTCGCCCGCCAAGCCGCGTACCAGGAGCCTGCAAGCAAGGCTGCTGGACTTGCCGCCGACGCCCTCACTGGTCATGTCTCTGTCGAACTGATCTCCACCGCCGTCGGCGTCAAGGGCACAGCCGTCCCGCTCGCACAAGTGATCGTTCAAGGGCCATTCACCGCAGCACAATCAGCCGCTGCCGCCAACGCCCTCGCCCAAGCGATCGTCGCCAAGTCCAATACCTACACCGACGCCAAGCGGGCAGCAGTCGTGGCCGCCCGCGATCGTCTCAGCGCTCGCATCGACGAGCTAGCCGCCGCTGGTGCCGAGACACAAAGCCGCCTTGACGCGCTCGCGGCGGCCACGCTGAGTCCAGCCGAACGTAGCTCGCTCACCACGCCACTGCTCGCGATGCTGCAGTACGACTCGAACACGGAGGCCTTGCTCTCCGAACAGTTGCCAGACCTCGAGGCACAAGTCGAATACATCGCGACCGTCGAGTCGGGCAGCGTGATCACGCCGGCTCGCGGTGCCAAGGTCGCACCGACGTCAAAGCAGTTCTCGCTCTTCATTGCAGTCGTGCTCGGATTCCTCGTTGGCATCCTCGCCGCGATCCTCTCGACGGTCTTCTGGCCGGTGCGCAATGACTTCGAAGCGGAGACGACGGCTACCCCGTAGGGGTACCATCACCCGTATGCCAACAACTGTCGTAACGGGTGGAGCAGGATTTCTCGGATCCCATCTCTGTGAGCGACTGCTTGCAGCAGGACACAAGGTCTGGTGCCTCGACAACCTCGACACCGGCTCGTTGACGAATATTGCGCACCTGCGCGACGACAATTTCACGTTCGTCCAGCACGATGTTACGACGCATATCGAGATTCCGGGCGACGTCAACTTCGTCTTTCACTTCGCTTCGCCGGCCAGCCCGATCGACTATCTACGCCTGCCGCTGCAGACCTTGAAGGTTGGTTCGTACGGCACGCACAATGCGCTCGGCCTCGCAAAGGCCAAGCGGGCCCGTTTTCTGACTGCCTCGACGAGCGAGGTGTACGGCGACCCGCTAATCCATCCGCAGCCCGAGTCGTACTGGGGCAACGTCAATCCGATCGGTCCCCGCGGCGTCTATGACGAGGCCAAGCGCTATGCCGAGGCGATGACGATGGCGTATCACCGCCAGCAGGGCGTCGATACGGCAATCGTGCGTATCTTCAACACCTACGGCCCACGCATGCGCGCGTTCGATGGCCGCGCCATCCCCACCTTCGTACGCCAGGCGCTCGAGAACAAGCCAATCACCGTCTTTGGCACGGGTGCTCAGACGCGCTCGTTCTGTTATGTCGACGATCTGATCACCGGCATCATCGCGCTCGCCTCCTCGACCGAACACGAGCCCGTCAACATTGGTAATCCCGAGGAGTTCACACTGCTCGAGTTGGCCGAAATGATCGTTGAGTTGACTGGGTCGACCAGCGAAATCGTGTTCGAGGCGCTCCCCGTCAACGATCCGCAGCAGCGGCGTCCCGATATCACCCGCGCCACCGAACTCTTGGGTTGGGGACCGACCGTACAGCTGCGTGAGGGTCTCACGCGCCTGCTCGACCAGTCGAGCCGTGCCGAATTGACCGGCCGCATCGTCGGCGCGTAGCCCAGCCGGTCCGATACCCTCCCCGCACGGCCGTCACGCAGATTGTTGTTGCGTCGTGGGGCAGGAAGACTGCTGGCCACGCTGTAGACTCTTAATCGTGGCTGCACCTGTCTCGCCCGAATCCGGTGGCTCGCCTCTGAGCACCAGTCCAAGGCCTCCCCGCGAGGTTCGTGACCTGCGCTCGCAGACGGGTGTTTCGACACGGCGCCTGCGCTACCTCGTTGGTCGCACGCTCGAAGTCGCAGTGCTGTTGGCGATTGATGTCGCTGGCCTCACCGCAGCCATCTATTCGGGCCTCGTACTCCGCGAGTTTCTCAACGATCGCGTAATCGATTCGACAATGCTATGGTCGGCCGAACGGGAGTGGCTACCGTTCGTCTTGCTCGTCACCGCCCTGATCTTCGCGCGTAACGGCCTTTACCGACCTCGCGAAACACGCCCAGGCGGTGCGCAAATCGTCTCGGGCCTGTTCGTGGCCGTCGTCGTGATCGCTGTCTTCTCGATCGCAACGAACAACGAGCGCTTCACGACGTATCTTATTTTCCCGTACACCTTCCTCGCCTCGGCGATCCTTGTGCCCTTGATGCGTGGTGTCTTTACGACGTTGACTGACGCAACAGCACGGTTGATTGGCGTCGAACGTCGCGTGCTCGTGGTCGGCGAGGCGGCTGCAACCCGCAGTGTTGAGGCTGCACTCCGCGATGCCGCACCTGGTGCGGGCCTGCGGACCGTCGCCCACGTCGACGATGTCGACCACCTGGCAGATGCCATCGCCGAGCACCATCCGCACGACGTTGTGCTGGCCCGACCACCGGACGACGAGACGATGCTGATCGCGCTTGAGGCCTGTCACGAGCGCCGCATTCGCCTGCGCGTCGTGCCGACCGCCGCAGGCCTGCTCGCCCACCATGCCGACTATGTCCCTGGCCTGGCTGTGCCGCTGTTCGACATCGTGCCGCCAACCATCCAGGGCGTCGATTGGGTCGTCAAGCGTGCCTTCGACCTGCTCATCTCCGCCGCGCTCTTGGTGGTGCTCAGCCCGATCCTGCTGATTTCGATCCTGATGATTCGCCTCACCTCGCCCGGCCCGATCTTCTTCCGTGACCAACGTATTGGTCTCGGTGAGCAGACCTTTGCGATGCTCAAGCTGCGCAGCATGACCTCCAATGCCGAACAGGAGCAGGCCGAACTCGAAGATCGGAACGAGGCCGATGGCGCACTCTTCAAGATTCGCAACGACCCGCGCATCACACCCGTTGGTCGCGTGTTGCGTCGCTTTTCGATCGACGAGTTGCCCCAGCTGCTGAATGTGCTGAAGGGCGAAATGAGCCTCGTCGGCCCACGACCACTCCCGATGCGCGACTACCAACTGCTCGAGCCGTGGCACCGCCGCCGCTATAGCGTGCTGCCGGGTATCACTGGTCTCTGGCAGGTCTCCGGCCGCTCGAATCTCGGCTTCGACTCACTCGTCCGTCTCGACTTCTTCTATCTCGAGTCGTGGTCGATCTGGATGGACATCGCGATTATCGCGCGCACACCGCTCGCGATCCTGCGCGGCCGCGGCGCCTACTAGCGCGGCGGGAACGAGCTAGATACGGCGCAGGGCGACGGCGCCGTTATGGCCGCCAAGGCCGATCGAACACGAGATTGCAACGTCGAGGTTTGGCAATTCGCGCGCGCCCTCGGGCACGTAATCGAGGTCGCAGTCCGGGTCGGGCTCAACAAGGTTGATCGTTGGCGGCACGATGCGATGATGGAGGGCCAGTGCCGTGACAGCCGTCTCGAAGGCCCCGGCGGCACCCATCTGGTGGCCTGTCATCGACTTGGTTGAGGAGACGACCAGCGAGTCGGCATGCGCGCCGAAGATATTGCGAATCGTCGCAGTTTCGAGACGATCGTTGGCCTGCGTACCCGTGCCGTGCGGATTGATGTAGCCAACCTCGCTTGGGCTGAGGCCGCCCCGGTGCAACACCGATTTGAACATGCGGTCGATGCCAACCCCGTCTTCGCGTGGTGCGGCAATGTGGAACGCATCGTTGGTCGACGACCACGACACAATCTCGGCGATGATCGTCGCACCGCGTGCACGGGCGTCGTCCTCACGTTCGAGCACCATCACGGTGGCGCCCTCACCGAGTACGAAGCCAGCGCGTGTCAGATCGAAGGGGCGCGAGGCAGTCGCGAGCGGCTGGCCCTCGAGCGGCGTGCCGAGCACCTTCATATTGCAGAAGCCACCCATGATGAATTCGTTGATCAGCGTGTCGACGCCACCGGCGAGACAGAGGTCAACATCGCCGTGTCGAACGAGGTCCGAGGCGACGCCAACTGCGTGTGCACCGGTTGCACAGGCTGAGGTGACAGAGAAGTTCGGTCCGATCACACCGAGGTCGTGGGCAACCTGGAAGCCCGGCGTGTCGACCAGCATCGAGCCGAGCACGTGCGGCCCAATGCGGCCGGGTCCCTTCTCGAACATTGTCTGCAGGCCGGCCTCGATCGTGTTGACACCGCCGAAAGCGGAGCCGATAATCACACCAACGCGCTCGGGATCGTCGACGGCAGCCCCACTCATCGCCCAGGCCTCACGCGCAGCGGCGATCGCAGCCACGCTGCAGCGGTCGAGCTTGCGCGCCTCGCGCTTCTCGACCACATTCTCGGGGTCGAAGCCCTTCATTTCGCAGGCGATCTGAACCTCGATACGAGCCGGATCAAAATTCGTAATCGGCCCAACGCCAGAAGTCCCAGCGAGCAGCGTCGCCCACGAGGTAGCGGTGTCGAGGCCGACCGGCGAGAGAATGCCGATGCCGGTGATGACAACCCGCGGAGTTCCTGCCTCTGCCATAGGGTGATGCTAGCGTCTGGGGCATGGATACTGCCGCACGAGATCGCCTCTTCCAACTCCTCAATGCGCACGGCCCCTCGGGGCGCGAGCGCGAGGCAGCCGACCTCTGGGCCAGCATGGCCGCAGAGTTTGCGACGGTCGAGCGTGATCGACTCGGCAATGCGCTGGCAAGCGTTGGCCCGGACGATGCTCCAACCGTACTGCTGCTAGGCCATATCGATCAGATTGGCGTGATCGTCACGCACATTGAGGACGAGGGCGTGCTGCGCATTCGTGGTCTTGGCGGCTGGGATCCGCGCGTCCTGGTTGGCCAGCCCGTCAGCGTCCGCACCACGAACGGCGACATTCCTGGCGTGATTGGCAGCGTGCCCATCCACCTGCAGAAGGGCGATGAGCGCACCTCCGGCACGCAGATGAAGGACCTCTGGATCGACATCGGCGCGACCGACGGCGAGCATGCTCGGAGCCTGGTCCGCGTTGGCGACGACGCCATCGTCGGTTCGGCACCAATCATGCTGGCCGGTACGCGTCTGACGTCGCGCGCACTCGATGACCGTGTTGGTGCCTGGGCGGCGCTCGAGGCGCTCCGGCGCGTGGCGGCAGGCTCGCCCAAGGTTCGCGTCGTCGCTACCGGCTGCGTGCTCGAAGAGACACTTGGCGATGGCGCGCGCCTCGTCACCGATCGCGTGGCACCCGCCGTCGCAATCGTGATAGATGTCACGCACGCGGCCGACGTACCCATGATCAACAAGGGCGACACAGGCCCGCAGGCGCTCGGCAAGGGCCCCGTGGTCACGCGCGGTCTCGGCCTCGACGAAGGCGTCGTTGCGGCGCTGGAGGCAGCCGCCAAGGCCAACGACATCGTCTACGGCATGGAGGCAATGCCCGGCGGCTCGACGCATACCGACGTCGACAACGCCCTGCACGCCGTCCGCAGTCTGCGCGCCGCACTGATTGGCATTCCACTGCGCCACATGCACTCCCCGGCCGAGGTCTGCGACCTCGATGATCTCGAGGGCACCGCAGCCCTGTTGGCTGCGTACTGCCTCGCCGCCACTCCTGCCAGTCTTGTCTGATGCGTCGTCTCGCACTTGGACTGATCGCCAGTGTCGCCCTGCTCAGCGCAGGCTGTAGCGTCGGCGGTGACAGCGCCACCACGTCGACCGTGCAGGAGCCTCCTGCCGCGACGGCAGCAGCACCAACCCTCGAGTATGGGAAGGATGGCTGTAACCACCAAGCTCCGCCGACCTCTGAGACGACCCGCACGATCTATACCGAAGCGCCGCCTTCTCCGCTCAAGGGCACAGGCCCGTGGACGATCACGATGGTCACCTCGTGTGGGTCGATCGAGATGAACGTCGATACAAAGATCGGTGGTGACGCATCGGCCTCGTTCGCTGCGCTCGTCCGGTCGGGCTATTACGACGGCCTGACCTTCCATCGTGTCGTGCCGAACTTTGTCATCCAAGGTGGCGATCCAGCGGGCACTGGGGCCGGCGGGCCTGGCTATACCGTCCAGACCGCACCGCCGAGCGACTACACCTACCGCAATGGTGACGTTGCGATGGCGAAGGCGGGCAATGAGCCGGATGGCACGGCTGGCTCTCAGTTCTTCATCATCTCGACCGAGTCGGGGGCCGCTGCCCTCAAACCACTCTACGCCGTCGTCGGTCACGTCCTCGATGCCTCGTCGACCGAGACGCTGCAAAAGATCAATAGGTTGGGTATCGCCGATGGTCC
>SHUX01000084.1 GCA_009694475.1 Thermoleophilia bacterium | reverse complement strand
GGCTGCCACACGTTGGCTGCGGCCGGTTCGGCTGGCGCCGCTGGCCCCAACCTTGACGATTTGAAGCCCGACTACGCGGCTGTCCTGATGCAGGTCACCAATGGTGGCGGTGGCATGCCAGCCTACAGCGATAGTCTCTCTGAGGCCGACATCCAGAACGTTTCGGCCTACGTGTCGCAGAACGCTGGCAAGTAGTTCGTGCCGCTTCCTGACGGGCTCGATGCGGACGCCGTCGAAGGCGTCTTCGTTGATCTCGACGGGACGGTCGTCCATCACGCCGAACTCCTACCGACGGCGATTGAGGCGGTGGCAGCGCTGCAGGCGACGGGTGTTCCTGTCGTGGTTGCGACGGGTCGCATGTTTATCTCGGCCTGTCGTTTCGCCAACCTGCTGCATGCTGCCGATCCGGTGATCTGCTTTCAGGGCGCTCTGGTCGGTAGCCGCTCGACTGGCGAGGTGCTGCTGCACGAGCAACTCGACGTCGAAGCTGCGCGCGCGATCGTCGCGGCGATCGTCGAGACGGGCGAGCACATCAATGTGATGACGGCTGATGCGTTCTATGTTGCCGAGGACAATGCGGAGGCGCAGCGGTATGCGCAGAGTGCCCGCGTGCCGGTCAATGCCGTGGGCGATCTCGTCGCCTGGCTCGACCAGCCCATCACCAAGCTCGTCGTCTCCGGCGAGCCGGAGCGCATGGATGCTTTGCGCGATCTGCTGGTCCCCCAGTTTGGCGACCGCGCCTTCATCGCTAAGTCGCTGCCGTTTTATCTCGAGGTCGCGGCACCGGGCGTACATAAGGGTGTCGGTTGTGCCTTCGTTGCCGATCTGCTCGGGCTCCACCAAGAGCACTGCGTGTCGATCGGCGATGGCGAGAACGATCTCGAACTGATCGATTGGGCTGGTTTCGGCATCGCCGTTGGTGGTGGCCATCCCGCGCTGATCGAGCGTGCCGATTGGGTCGCACCGTCGATCGATGATGATGGCGTGCCTCGTGTGCTGCAGGCCATTGCCGACGCTCGCAGCCAGCGTCTCTAGCGCGCCACCCCGGGTAGGCTTCTGGTGTGATTGATCTCCGCCTTGTCCGCAGCGATCCTGATGCCGTTCGTGCGGCCTTGGCGCGTCGTGGCGATGAGGCTCTGCTGGAACCGGTGTTGGTGCTCGATACGGAGCGCCGCGCGCTGCAGGTGCAGGTCGACGAGCTGCGGGCTGAGCGCAATCGCGCATCCGAGACGATTGGGCAACTCAAGCGTGCGGCCAAGGACGATCCGGCTGCGGCGGAGCAGGCCGATGCCGTCTCCGCCGAGATGCGCACGTTGAAGGACACACTCGATGGTCTCGAAGAATCACTCAAGGCAGTCGACGAACAACTCGATACCGCGCTGCTGGTCGTGCCGAATCTCCCCCATCCCGACTCGCCGCTCGGTTCGACCGATCAGGACGCACGGGAGCTGCGTGTCGTCGGCGAGATTCCGACCTTCGACTTCGAGCCGCGCGACCACCTCGAACTGGCTGGCCGAGGCATCGATATGGAGCGGGGTGCCCGCACCTCCGGCTCTCGCTTCGGCTATTTGACGGGTGACATTGCGCGTCTGTGGTGGGCGATTTCGCGGATGGCTCTTGACCAATTGGGTGACGGTGGCTTTACGCCCGTCGTGCCACCTGTCTTGGTACGCGAGGAGGCGATGTTCGCGACGGGCTTCTTCCCGACCGATCGCCAAAGCGTCTATAGCCTCGAGGACGATGACCTCTTTCTCATCGGTACGAGCGAGGTTCCACTGGCCGCACTCCACGCCGACGAGATCCTCATCGCCGATGAGTTGCCGCTCCGCTACGCCGGTCTCTCGTCGTGCTTTCGTCGCGAGTCTGGCGCAGCCGGTCGCGACACGCGCGGCATCTTCCGCCTGCACCAGTTCGAGAAGGTAGAGATGTTCTCGTTCTGTCATCCGGACACGTCGTGGGATGAGCACCTGCATCTGCTCTCGATCGAGGAGTCGATCGCGCAGAAGCTCGAACTCACGTACCGCGTTGTCGATGTCGCCGTGGGTGATCTTGGCGCTTCGGCGGCCCGCAAGTACGACATCGAGACGTGGCTACCCAGCCAGCAGAAGTTTCGTGAGATGACGAGCTGCTCGAACTGCACGGACTATCAGGCGCGCCGGCTCGACGCGCGCTTCCGCGAGGAGAAGGGCAGCCCGCAGACGCTGCATACGCTGAACGGCACGGCTGTGACGAGCTCGCGCACCGTCATCTCTGTGCTGGAACAGCATCAGCGGAAGGACGGCACGGTCGCCGTGCCACAGGCCTTGCTGCATTACGGTGCGCCCGCCGTGATCGATCCTCGCGTATAACGCTTCGCAGGCTTAACGAAAGGGCTCGTGGACGTGCAGCCTGGCTCGCCGAGCCGGCCTCAGCGTCCGAACAGTCGTCGTAGCCGCGGGTGGGGTTTGCCGCCTGGTCCGATCACACCGAGGAGTAGTGCTGCGGTCAGGAGGAGGCCGCCGATCCAGCCGAGTTTGAGGCCGACGACGACGACTGCGACGGCGCCGGGCACGATTAGCAGCCAGGTGCCGGTGAATTGGTGCGTGCCTTTGAGGCGGAAGAAGCGGTCGATCTTGACGAGTTTGAGGAGCTTCTGGGCGAGCACGAGAATTGGTATCAGCGCCTCGAAGCGCGAGCCTTCAAAGACGGTGATCCAGCCGGGCCAGGCGGCGAAGAGGATGAAGAGCGTGAGTCGGTGGTGGCGGAGCCAGTCGATGCGTGTGGTTGCGAGCGGGAGCAGCACGAGTACTTCGAGGACGAAGACGCCCCAGATCAGCCAGTCGAGCCAGAGCCCCGCGGACTTGACGGCAGGGTCGGTCCAGATCAGTGGCACGATCACGGCGGGGATTGCGAGCAGGGCGGCGACGGTGGTCGGGACGACGAACCATTGTTCGGCGCGCTCGGCGCGCACGTTGCGCTCGTGATACTCGTGCTCGTCCATGCGTTGCATTGTCTACGACAAGTACGGGGTGCGGCGCGGTAGCGTGCCGCGTATGACGTCGTTCGTGGCAGGGTCGGGGACGCGTCGCGCAATGCTCACGCTTGGGCTCGGTACGCTCGTGATCACGCTGCAGGACCCGATTATCAAGGCGACGATGGGGACGTACCCGGTCGCGGAGGCGGTCACGATCCGCTCACTTGTTGCGCTGCCAATCTTTCTCGTTTTGCTGCATCGCTTGGGCGGGTGGCGCGTCGCCTTAGAGGGCAACACGCGCCAGTCGATCATTCGTGCGCTGCTCTTTATGGTCGCCTACACGACGTACTTTCTTGCCTTCCCGGCGATGCCGCTGGCGACTGTGGTCGCGTTGTACTTCACTGCTCCTCTGTTTGTGGTGTTGCTGTCTCGCCCGTATCTGGGTGAGCGTCAGAGTCTGGGCCGCTGGATCGCTGTGCTTGTTGGCTTTGCCGGCGCCGTCGTCGTCGCCCAGCCGGGTACGGATGGTATTGGCTGGGCTGCACTCCTGCCTGTCTCCGCTGCAGCGCTCTACGCTTTTGGTCAGCTGATGGCGCGGCGCTACGGCGAGGGCACGTCGGCGACGGTGATGTCGTTTCATCAGAACAGCGTGTACCTCGTTGGGGCGATGCTCTTCTCGTTTATCGCGATGCCGTTTGCGACTGCGCCGGGCACGACGGGCAGCATGGCGTTTTTGTTGCGGTCGTGGGTGATGCCCGACGTCAAGGATCTCGTCCTGCTTGGCCTGTGTGGGCCGATTGCTGTCGGCGGCACGATCCTGCTGACGAAGGCCTATCGCGAGGCGCCGCCGGGTGCGGTGACGCCGATCGAGTACATGGCATTGCTTTGGGCCACCCTCTGGGGCTTTGCAATCTTTGCTGAGATCCCGAGCGGTGCCACGATCGTTGGTGCCGCCCTGATTATTGCCAGTGGGATCTTCGCGGTCACGCGTGGCGCGAGCGTGGCACGGGTGGCGCAGTGATTGCGGCGCCACGCATCTTGCGTTCGACACATGGTGCAGCGATCGCAATCGTGGTTGGTATGTCCGTCTTTTCGCTGCAAGATGCGATCATCAAGGCACTGTCGGGTACCTATCCGGTGACGGAGGCGATTGCCTTTCGTGGTGCTTTCGCGTTGCCACTCTTTACGTGGATCGTTTGGCAGGCCGGTGGTCTACGTCTGTTGTGGACAGTACGACCTTTTGCACTGGTTGGGCGTGGCGTGCTGCAGATGTTGACCCGGCCGCAATTGTCAAGACAGAGCCGCAAATCCCCCTTGTAGCCGGGTGTCTCGGTACGGTGGGACTATGTCGTTGCGCCTCTTCCCGAAGCCGCCTGCTGATGCGAGTCGCGAGTCCACGCTCCCTGCCGCTGCGCTCGTTCTGATCTCATTTTTTCTTTACTGGCTGTTGCCCAACCACTTTCGCCCCGTACCTGCACTGCTGATGATTGTGCTTGTCGTGATTCTCGTGACGCTGCTTATCGTCTTTGTTCCCAGCCGCCACTCCGAGGTGGCGCATTGGCAGCGAAGCCTCGTGATGATCGTGATTGCTGCGATCACGCTCTCGAATGCCTACAACTTGGTGCGTCTGATCGACACGCTGCTGTCGAAGAACCAGCCGTTGACGGGTCGCGAGTTGATCCTCTCGGCCGCCGTTATCTGGCTGACGAACGTCGTGGTCTTTGGCCTCTGGTACTGGGAACTCGATCGGGGTGGGCCAGGCAGCCGCGCAGCCGCACGCGACGATGCCGCGCGTACACGCTTTCCCGATTTTCAGTTCCCACAGATGGAGAACCCCCAGCTCGCTCCACCCGAGTGGCATCCACGCCTGCTCGACTACATCTACTTCTCGTTCTCGAACGGCACGGCCTTCTCGGCGACCGATGTGATGCCACTGTCGCACTGGGCGAAGGCGCTGATGATGGTGCAGGCCGGTTCGTCACTCTTGCTCGTCGTGTTGGTGACGGCGCGGGCCGTTAACGTGCTCTGACAGGCAGCGCGCGTGCCTCAGCCACCGCCGTTGCGACGCACGATCTCGGAGGCCAGCCACTTCGTGTAGATCCGGGCACCGTCGCCCATCAGGTGCATCTTGTCTTGGAAGAGTGCCGGGTCGTCAATCTGATCGAGCACCTCGGGCGGCGGATAGAGCATTGGCACACCGAAACGGTGTTCGAACGCCGTGACCATCTCCGGGGATGCACCAGCCAGCGGGTAGCCGGGCATGACGACGACGTAGACCGGTACACCACGCTTCTTGCCGAGCCGGATCACCATTTTGAGGAAGTGGTTCTGGCGGTCCTGATCGATCTCGTCGAACGAGTAGACGACCGGTGGCACGTCACGCCAGGTGCGGTTCGGGCCGAATTCGCGGTCGTAGCGGCGCACCATGGCCGCCATCTGCCATTTCTGATCACGGCGTTGCCGCTGCCCGGCGATGCATGTCTGCATGTGCGGCGCCGCACGCTCGGCGACGGGCACCGTGCGATTGTCGTCCGCGGTGCCGTCGAGCGCGGCCTCGATGCCCATGTCAAGGCGGTTCTGCATCTGCCAGAGCAGGTCGCGGAGACGACTGTAAACCGGTTCTCGCGGTTTCGACCGCCAGTCGTCGCCGAGGAGTGCGAGCGGCATGTTGTCGAGGATCGGGTTGTACTGGTAGTAGCGCGGCTCGATCACCCAGCCCCCAGGAACACGCCGGCCGATCTCTGTCACCAGTGTGTACTCGACGATGATCGGTCCGGCAACACCGCGCTCCGCGTCAAGCGTTGTCAGCAGCTGGTAGAGCTCGCCCGGTCCGCGTCCCCCGCGCGCGATATTGACGACAGCATCGTGCTCGGGATCGAGGCCGAGGCCGACTGTCAGCGCCTCGCCGAGGATGCCACGTTGCACGCGCGAGGTGCCGAGCACAACAGCGTCGACCGGGCCGCTCGTCTTGTAGATCACGTCGTAGTGACAGTTGAGCCGAGCAAAGCGCACGCTCGGCTGGTCGGCCCAGGCGTAGAGTGCGCAGATGCTGAGGATGGAGGCCACTGCGAGCACCGCGAAGACGATCCGCAGGACGCGGGTGCCACGGTTGGACCGTCTTTCAGCGCCGCTGGTCACGTCTGCTCCTCACGCGCTCACTCTATGCCGCATTGGATCTGGTCGATGTGGAGCGCGAGCCGAGTTACACAACGGTTTAAAACCCTGCGTAGATCGGTGTTGTTGACTGGAGTGGATATGCGAGCATCAGCGCAATCCACGCGATCACGCCGATCGCAATCTCGATCCAGAGAGCGTTTCGCTCAACGATCGCGCGGGCGTGGGCGTATGTGCTGAGCTCGGCGGGCGCGTCCGTGTGCGCCCGGTCGGGATCAGTGTCCAATGAAGGCCTCCAGGTAGTCGATGGTTCGTCCGAGCGACGACATATTTGCGATCGCGGACAAGAAACTCACGAAAGCGAGCGTTATGAGGACACCGCCGGCGTATTGGATCGGCTTCGGCAGGAGGGCCGGTTTGCCCGCTTGCCGTGTGCGCCACCAGAGTGTGGCTCCGAGTGCCGAACCGTGGGCGAAGCCCCAGAACAGGTAGCCGAGGCTGACCTCGTGCCACATGCCGATCAGGGTGAAGGTGGCGATCAGCGAGACCACGGGCCGGCCGGTTCGTCGCAGCATCGGCTTGAACATGTAGCGCGTGATGAACGCCGCCAACGAGAGGTGCCAGCGCTGCCAGAAGTTCTGGATCGAGCGACTCAGCAGCGGGTAGTGGAAGTTCTCGCTGAGGCGCAGGTTGAAGAGCATCCCAGCGCCGATCGCGATGTCGGTGAAGCCGGAGAAGTTGAGGTAGAGGTTCAGAAACGTGAGCGCGGTGTACAGGGTCGCGCCCTGCGGACTGTTGAAGGCGTGTGTCTCGAGATATTCGAGTGTTGGGATGCCGAAATGCCCTGGGATCGTTGTGGTGACCCATGTTGTGATGAGAAATACCTTTGCGCCACCGATGCCGATGCGGGTGAGGCCGAGAAACCATCGACGCAGGTCTGGGTCACGCGAGAGGGCTTCGCGGTTGTAGCGCTGTGACGAGTCGATCGGTCCGATCGGGAACGCTGGGAAGAACAGCGTCGTTGTGAGTAGGTCGCGGAATGGGAGGGCGCCGACGCGCATCCCTTCTTTGATCGACGCGTAGAGTTTGAACGAGTAGAACGAGAGTCCGAGCGTGGCGAGGTTGGTCATCATCGGGCTCGTCAGCGACCCGTTCGGGAATGGGAGTATGTCGCCCCAGTTCCTACCCAAGGCGACTTCGGTGATCGCGTTGATGACGACCGGAGTCATCACGAGCCAGGGGATCCAGCCGCGCCGCGGATGGCGTCGGGCGATTGCGTACAGGCCCCATGCGAGTAGCGAGACGAGGATCACGATCGCAAGCGTCCGTGGATTGAATGTGTAGATGATGACCGCTGAGGCGAGAAGGATCAGTGCGCGTCGCACCTCGATCCAACGTCCCCGCCCAGGTAGCGCTCCGTACGCGAAGCTGAGGACAATGGCGGAGACAAGAAGGATCTGAAAATTCGCGAGCATCGTTAGGTGCCTGCGGTCTGGCTCGAACCGGCCTTCATGGCCTCCACTCTAGCGACCGAGCCACGGGCGGCCTCGAGGGATGGTGAGCACTTCAAATGCACGAAATGATCGTGCGGTGCAATTCGCGGTGCAATCTCACCGCTCCTAGATCCCAGATGACCTCCCAGGACCCCGGGAACCCTACAATCCACGCAAGGCGGGGTGTCAGAGCGGCCTATTGAGGTGGTCTTGAAAACCGCA
>SHUX01000083.1 GCA_009694475.1 Thermoleophilia bacterium | reverse complement strand
CGGGTTGCTCCGAGGCGGCGCTCAGGACCAAGCCGCAGATCCACGTCAGGCGTCCCTCGATGGGCTGCATGTATTGGATGTTGCGATCCTTCATCTTCGGATGCGTCTTGATCTTCCAATAACCATCGGGCCACGTCGCCGTGATCAGGATGTTGCCGTTGACGAAGTCGTTGACCGTATCGTTCTGCGACGTCCAGTAGGTGCGGACGTTCTGCTTCATTAGGAGCGCCGTTTCCTTGGCGGCCGCAATCTCCTCGATCGTCAAATCGGTCGGATCCTTGGCACCGCGGTTGGCGAGAGCCGCATACTCGATGATCTCATCCGGCCCATTGAACAGCGACATCTTGCCCTTGTAGCGTTCATCCAGCAGGATCTTCCACGACTCCTCACCACCGACCTCGGAGAAGTCGACAGCGTCGGCGTCGTACGTCAGCGATGTGAAGCCGACGTCGAAGGGCAGGTGGTAATAGGCGCCATCGATCAGGCCCGGTGCTTTGAGCGACTCGGGCACACCATCCCAATCCGGCAGCAAGGCGACGTCAAGCGGTTGGATCAGGCCGGCCTCCTTCCACTTTTGGATGTAACCGCCGCAGGGATGAATGATGTCCGGTGCGAAGCCAGAGGCGACTTTGGCGAGCGCCTGCGTGTCATCGTCAAGAAAGGTGAACTTGAGGGGAGACTTGGCGCCGTACGGGCCATCCGTGTACTCCTGCCACATCCAGGGCGCACCCTCCGGCACAGGACTCTCGTCGTAGCCCGACCAGGTGAAGACCTGCAGCGGAGCGTCCGCTTCTGTCGCGGGGTCGAAGCCCACGGGCGCGGCCGCCGTCTCGGCGTCCGCGACACTGCTACTCGAGTTGTCCGTTGCAGGCGATGAACCGCCACATGCGGCCAGAAACGCCGCGAGGCTCGTAGCGCCCGATAGAGCGATGAAGCCCCGACGGCTGGTGATTCGATCCATGTTTCCTCCTCAGAGACTGATTGATACTACTCCTCTGCAGACCCGTCTACAGACTGACGATTGGCAAGGCGTTCTTTTGCCCGGGTGTAAGCCGTGCAGTTGCAGTCGCCCGCCGCGGCCTCATTGGTCAGTGCCGCGATCATTCGCGCCCGCGTCGCTGCCGAGGTGTCTGCTCGTTGCGCCACCGCGATCGCCGATCCACCAAGCACAACGAACGCGACCAGCGTGGCGACGAGCGCCCGCACTGCTACTTCCCGACCAGGCGACGATCGCCGTAGCGACGGATTGCCTCGGCACCAAAGGCGAGGGCGAAGCTGATCACGATCATGATCGTCGCGACGGGGATCAGCGTCTGTGTCTTCTCCGGAAACTTCAGGCCCGAGTAGAGGTAGACGGGGTAGGTGACCTGCTCCGACGAGAGGAACGAGGCAATCACAACCTCGTCGATTGAGAAGACAAACGAGATCAGGAAGGCCGAGACGATCGAGGGCACGATCAATGGCAGCATCACAAAGCGAAAGGTCTGGAGTCCCGAGGCACCAAGATCGTAGGCTGCTTCTTCGAGGCGGCGGTCGATGCTGGCGATACGCGGAAGCAGGATCAGGACGGCAAACGGAATCGCAATCACGATGTGGGCCAGCATGATGCGCATCAGGCCGAGGCCAATCTGGCCGGGCCCGCGCTGGAACAGAATCAGCAGTGCGACGCCCAGCACGACCGTTGGCACCACCAGCGGCACCAGCATCAGGGCCGAGATCAAGGCCTTACCGCGCACGTTGCGGCGGGCGAGTGGGTACGACGCCATCAGTGCGATCAGCGTGGCAAAGAAGGCTGCGCCGAGCCCGACCCAGAAGCTGGCGCTGAGTGCCTTGCGGATCTCCTCTGATTGGAATGCAAGACCGTAGTACTTGGTCGTCAGTCCCTCAAGTGGGAAGGCAGCGACGGTGCCATTGTTGAACGAGAAGATGATCAAAAGCACTGTCGGCAGGTACAACACGACGAGGAATATCACGAAGAACGCTGCCAGCAGACGCTTGCCCCACGGCGAGATGACGACGAAGGTAGACGAGTCCCGCGCCATTAGAGGCCACCCCCGCCGGCGCGTAGGAAGCGTGATGTCGTGAAGGTCAATAGCAGCACGATACCGAGCAGGAACAGTGACATTACCGAGCCAAACTGCCAGTTGAAGGCGCCGCCAACAAACTGGTTAGCGAGCGATTGTCCATACATCGTGCCCTGCGTACCACCGACGAGGGTGGGGGTGATGTACTCGCCAATCGATGGGATGAAGACGAACAGGAAAGCGGCGACGATACCAGGCGCAATGATCGGCAGGCTGATCTTGCGGAAGGCCTGCATCCGCGTCGCGCCAAGGTCCATGGCAGCCTCGAGTAGGCGTCGGTCGATCGTCTCGAAGGAGAGGAAGATCGGCAAACAGATAAACGGCACCCACGCGTACGTCAGTACGATGATGACGGTGAACTGGCTGTAGATCAGGAAGGTCAAGGGTTCATCGATCAGGCCGATCGTGGTTAGGCCGGAGTTGATCAGACCCTGATCGCCGAGGATCACCTTCCAGGCAAAGACGCGCAGCAAGTACGACGTCAAAAACGGTGCGATCACGATCAGGAGCCAGGTGTACTTGGACTTGCCAACGCAGAAGGCGAGGAAGTAGGCAACCGGGATTGCAATCAGCACAGCCACAACCGACGAGGTCATCGCCATCGAGACCGATTTGAAGAAGAGGCGCATGTACTGGCCCTCGGAGGAGAACTCGACGAGGCGCAGCAGGTTGTTGCCCGCCGGGAACGTCAGAAATGGCGCCAGCAAGAGCACGAAGGCGACGCCGACGATCCACGAGCCATACTCAGGAATGCGGCCGGCTGTAACTGCTGTGATCAGCAGCACCACGAAAACGATGCCCACCACGAGGACGGGAACGTCAAAATTGAGTCCCGGGATCAGCACGGTCACATCGACGCTGATGAGCTTCGTCCAGAGCTCTGTCGAGAAAGCGTTCAACTCGCCGTTGAGGCTTGCGAGTGCGTCCGTGGGTGAGAAGCGCTTCAGTCCAACGCTAAAGAGAAAGATGTAATAGAGGGGCGCTAGGAACAGGATGCCCAACACGATCAGCATCGGTGCCAGCAGTCCGTACGTGGACACGGCGGAGCCACCGTCGTTGCGCGTCTCGCGACGCGAACGCCGCCGCTTGGGAGCGGGCGGGGTAGGGGTTTCTGCGATTGTTGCCATAACGAATACGGGAGGCGCCTGAGGGGAGCCGGCTGATCGCCGGCTCCCCTCGGTGGTGCTTAGGACGCCTTGACCTCTTGGCCAGCAGTGACGAACTCCTTGTAGTTCGGCAGCGGAGCCTCGAACCACGCCTTCGGCGGGGCCCATGCCTCTGGCTTGTCGATATCGAACGCCGAGATCAGGGCCTTGTCCTCGATCAGGTCCATCACGCCGTTCTGCTGTGCCGATGCGTACTGGAACTTGTCGGTCAGTAGAGCACCCGCAGCGGGCGTATTGGTCGCAGCCATCGCCATCGTGGCACGACCAGGCTGCTTGGAGGCTGAATGCAGCACCATGCCGCAGACCCAGGCCAGTCGGCCCTGTGTCGGCTGCATGTACTTGATGTTGCGGCCCTTCATCTTCTCATGATTCTTGATCTTCCAGAACCCGTCAGGCCACGTGTAGGTGGCGTCGAGGTTACCGTTGACGAAGTCGTTGACCGTCTCCGTCTGCGACGTCCAGTAGTTGCGCAGGTTCAGCTTGATCTTGAGGGCTGTCTCCTTGGCTGCTGCGATCTGCTCCGACGTCTGCACGTTCGGATCGACTGCGCCCTCGTTGATCAGGTGGCCAATTTTGATAACCGCGACGTCGTCCGAGAAGAGTGCCATGCGACCCTTGAAGCGGTCGTCAAGCAGGACCTCCCACGACTCCTCACCACCGACGTTGTCGAAGTTGATCTTGTCAGCGTCGTACGTCAGGCACGAGAAGCCGACGTCGAACGGAACGATGTATTGCACACCGTCGACGAGACCGCCGGCACTGATGGCCTCGGGAATGCCGCTATAGTCGGGCAGGAGAGCCATGTCGAGCGGCTGGATCAGACCACCCTCCTTCCACTGCACGACATACGCGATGCAGGGATGGATGATGTCCGGAGCGTAGCCCGAGCCGACCTTGGCGAGTGCCTGCCCGTCGTCCTCAAGGAAGGTGAACTTGAGCGGCGAGTCAGCGTTGTACTCACCTTCCTGGTACTGGCTCCACATCCATGGAGCGCCGTCCTTCTCCGAGTCGTCGTAGCCGGCCCAGGTGAAGACTTCGATCGGTCCGCCAGGCTCGCTGGCAGGATCGAAGGAGCCACCGGCAGCGGCCTCTTCGGAGCTGATGCCTTCGGCCTGTGCGTCGCCACTGTTTGCAGCGGACGAGCCCGAATCTGCAGCGGACGAGCCCGAATCGGAGCTCGAGCCACCGCAGGCCGCGAGGAATGCGGCCAGGCTGGTTGCGCCCGTCAGGGCAACGAAGCCCTTTCGAGTCATGTTCTCGTTCATGTTTCTTGCCTCCCGTTGTGGTTGTCCGGCGCGTCAAGCGCCGAGTCTCCCCCGCTTTCCGCGATCGTGGATACGCCCTTGATCACGAAACTGTTTGCGGCCGCCCAATGCAGGGTGACCGTGTCGCCGACCTTGGCTTCCGTCGTCGTCGCCTCGTCGTTGAGACGGTGGACGGTCAGCGAATCGCCGGTGGCGAGGTCGACCATAATCTGTGTCATCGAGCCGAGATAGACGACGTCCGAAATGCGGCCACCGACCATCGAGGCATCGTCGCCAAGGCCACCTGCGCTGAGGTGGATCTTCTCGGGTCGGACGGTCACCCGCAGGGTCTCGCCGGCCTTGGTGTCCGACTTAGCAACGATGCGGTTGCCCTCCGAGACGTCCATCACAGCGTTGCCGTCAACCGAGCGATCGACGCGCAGGTTGACGATGTTCGAGGTGCCGATGAAGCCCGCCACGAAGGCGGTGCTCGGATGCTCGTAGATCTCGCGCGGACCCGCGCACTGCTCAACGATGCCGTCGTTAATGACCGCAATGCGGTCGGACATCGTCAGTGCCTCTTCCTGGTCGTGCGTCACGTAGACGAACGTCGTGCCGGTACGAACCTGGATCGCCTTGAGCTCGTGCTGCATCTCCTTGCGGAGCTTCATGTCGAGGGCGCCGAGTGGCTCGTCGAGCAGGAGCGCGGCGGGACGATTGACGAGCGCACGAGCGAGGGCGACGCGCTGCTGCTGGCCGCCAGAGAGCTGGGCGGGCTTACGGGCCTCAAAGCCCTCCAACTGCACCGATTCAATTGCCTCTGCCGTGCGTGCACGCACTTCGTCGCGCTTGACGCGCTTGATGCGCAACCCAAACTCGACGTTCTCTTGCACCGTCATGTGGGGGAAGAGCGCGTAGGCCTGGAAGACCATGTTGACATTGCGCTTGGCTGGCGGCACGTGCGTGACGTCCGTGCCGGTCAAGATGATCGTTCCCTCGGTCGGCACCTCGAAGCCAGCGATCATCCGCAGCGTCGTTGTCTTGCCACAGCCAGAGGGTCCGAGCATCGAGAAGAACTCGCCTTCACCGATGCTGAGATCAACGTTATTAACGACGACGTTTTCTCCAAACGCTTTCGTTACTCCTTCAAGCACGATATGTCCATCCACGGTTTCTCCCTCTCTCCCGTATCGTCGTATTGTGACTACGATCGCCCAGAATGCAAGCGAGTGGGCACACAAAAATCTTCCCGGCGGCAACGTACCACCACAAAATGTTTGACTTTGCAGGGAAATCCCCCGACGCTACCCAGATGACGAACTCGCAGATTAGTGTCGACCAAGTCGCGAGTGAGGTGTCGGCCGAGCGTCGTGCCGACCTTCTCGCTGCGACGACGCGGGTCATCGCGCGCCGTGGCTACGCCGGTACGCGCTTCCAGGATGTGGCCGAGGAGGCCGGTGTTGCGGTGGGCACGCTGCAGCATCACTTCGGCACGCGCAGCCGCATGTTGTCCGAGGCGCTCGTGCAGTGGATCGACGATGTCGACGAGCAGGTCAAGATCCTCAAGCACGGAGAGGGCTCGCCCTGGTCGCGCCTTGAGGGGCTCCTGACCTTCACCAGCATTCGCATCGGCGAGCGCCACGACTCGTGGCGCATGTGGCTCGACTTCGCCGGCGCCGCTCTTAAAGATCGCGAGCTCCGCGGCACGACGTATCGCTCGATGCTGCGTTGGCGCGAACAGATCGCCGAGACGATCCGTGAGGGTGAGCAGCTGGGCGAATTCGCGCCGGCGCTCTCGCCTGAAGATATCGCAGACGTGATTTCTGGCGTGCTTGACGGGATGGCATTGCAGGTCTTCGCGATGGATAGCGACGTCAGTGGTGCTGAGGTACGCCAGCGAGTGATCACTGTCGCCGAGCGCCTTTTGCTGCCACTTGCCGTTCCGTCTTGAGGTTGGTGTTGCGCGACACGGTGCGACACTCGCGTGGGATAGTGCGCGGATGAGTGGTGTTTCGAAGAAGAGAATGTCGACGGCCGCGCTCTTGCGCGCTGCGATCGATGGGCGGCCAGACACCGACACGCGGCCGTGGAGCGAGTTTGCCCACGAGTTCGCCCAGCACCATGGCCTGGCGTCGGTGGGCAGCGTTCAGGTTCAGATCAGTCGCATTCTGCGCGAACGAGGCGCCGTCGAGCCGCGTCGCCCTCGTCCACAAGGCGATCGAATACCGCCGCGGCTCAGCCCTCGCGTCGAGGCGTTGCTCACGGCCTCGGGTGCCGGGTCGTTGGCCGGTGCCGCCGAGGTGGCGTTGACGGGAACCGAGCCGCCGGCTGAGGCCGCTGTGCGCCTTGCCGCTGCGATTGTCGAGCGGGCAGAGACCGATCCTGCTCTGGCGACACGACTGTCCGCGGCACGCCGTCAGATTGCCGAGGATCACGCGTGAAGACACCACAGATCGATCTCGTTGCTGTCGACGCGTTCGCGGCGTACCTCGGCACGGTCTGGGGCGCCCGGCCACTTGCAGCGGAGTCGGACCTCGATCCCGTCTTGCTCCGCGCGTTGCGTGGCGATCGCCTGCGCTTCGAGCGCGAAGCAGAGAGTGGCGGCGAAGACCCGATCTGGCGCGAGGCGATTCGTCGTCGCTACGACCGTCCGATCCCCGAGGGTGAGGGAGCAGTTGCGGCGGCCTTGACGGAGGGTGGTTGGCGCGACTTGATTGCCGTCGACCTTTCGCGCGTCTGGGTTGAGGTGTTGACACTTGGCGTCTGGGCCGACGCCTTGCTCCACGAGTTGCCACCAGGTCCTGTCCTTTCGTGTGGCTGCAATGCGGGCTACCTCGAGGCCTGGCTGTCGTCGCGTCATCCCGACCGACGCGTTGTTGGGCTCGATTTGGCAGAGGGGGCGATTAGCGCCGGGCGTGCGCGGCTGGCCGAGACGGGTGCGGTCAATCTCGAACTGCGCTCTGGTGCCTATGCCGACCTGACCGCAACGGACGAGACGTTCGCAGTGGTACTCGTACTGTCGGGTCTGCTGGAGCAGTTTCGTGCCGGTCACGACGAGACGATGGAGGGGATCGACCAGATTGCTGCTGCGCTCGCACCCGAGGGCACGCTCGTACTCGTTGAGGCGCGGCTGGCAGAGCGTGCCCAGGCCGCAGCGCTTGGGCTCTCACGTAACCGTCTTGGCATCACGCACGCCGGCATCCTTGGCGGCCGTGGGTCGCGTCCGTTGCGGCACCTCGTCGAGCGTCAGCCGATGGGCGCGTGGCGTGCATTGACGGGGCTCGTGACGACGCAAGGCCATACGGGTGTGCTCTCGCTCGCCGACGCCTGTCGTCTGGCTGCGACTGC
>SHUX01000007.1 GCA_009694475.1 Thermoleophilia bacterium | reverse complement strand
TTTGTTGTTGTGTCCAGGTCGAGCCAGAACGCGTAAAGATCGTCGCACTCCCCTGATCCGCCACCCCACTCACATCATCGGCCCACGCGCCAACAATCGTCGTAGTCCCATCCGCCGACAACGCAACCGAAACGCCAAACGAATCGCCTGCCGCACCACCGGTTTGGGTGATGTTTTGTTGTTGTGTCCAGGTCGAGCCAGAACGCGTAAAGATCGTCGCACTCCCCTGATCCGCCGCCCCACTCACATCATCGGCCCTCGCGCCAACAATCGTCGTATTCCCATCCGCCGACAACGCAACCGAAACGCCAAACGAATCGCTTGTCGCACCATCGGTTTGGGTGATGTTTTGTTGTTGTGTCCAGGTCGAGCCAGAACGCGTAAAGATCGTCGCACTCCCCTGATCCGCCACCCCACTCACATCATCCAAGTACGCGCCAACAATCGCCGTATTCCCATCCGACGACAACGCAACCGAAACGCCAAAATCATCGCTTGCCGCACCACCGGTTTGGGTGATGTTTTGTTGCTGTCCCATCACAGCCTGCGCCGAACCCGCAACGACAAACAAACCCACCAAACAAACCAGCACCACACCCAACCGGCAAAACCCGCATCGAGAATAAATCGTCACGATTCTTATCTTAGCCTTCATTGAATCTACCCCCTAATTAAGGCTTCAAAGGGGGACAGGGCACCATTCAATAGCCTCAAGTACCGGCTTATTGTCAGTTTCCCCATCCCCCAAAGTGCTTCTAGTTTTCTGGCCGACCTTATTCGGGTGGTTTACCTGCTCCCACTTCATGACGACGTGGCCGTTTGATTTGTGCTTGAGCCTCGTTATGGCCGCGGAGAAGTTCGAGACCGTAGGGAGTCAGTGATCCGTCGTTCTTGTGGGCGGCTCTGTGTTTTTCTGAACATAGGAGGATGCATTTTTCGAGTTCTTTGTGCTGGTCCCAGAATCGTTTTTGTGTTCCGTGTGCTGGGTTGTATGCCTTGCTTGCTGGGTCTGCGTGGTGGAAGGCCAGGCAACTTGCTACGCGTCGGGATTTTTCTTCGGCAGTGCATGCGCAATCAGGGGCCTGACACCCGAAGAGGTTCTTGAGGTCATCGAGAAAGCCGCGACCCGATGCTCTCGTTGTGTCACGTTTGCGTTTAAGACACTGTTTGCACTCGTAGGTATGCCCATCTGCCGTTCTCTTGTTTTTGGGGAAGTGGAGTTCTACTAATCGGGTTCCAATGAAGCGGGTTCCACAGTCAGAGCATTCCTTCATCCACTCCTGAATGAGGCCAGGGATTTTTAGGGCCTTAGGCATTTTTGGTGACACCGATTCGCTCGTAACCACCCTTGTTTAGCCACTCAACAAGGTTACGGAAGATCCGACCTCCGATGCAATCCATTACATCGCGTTGAAGGACGTCCGGTGATAAGAACTCTCCACAACAATCACAAAGCTTCTCAAGCGTCTCATTAAAGACCTCGATGAAACCTAGTTCCCCATCAGCCAACAGTGGCCATAGCTCATCCGAGACTTCGTCGGTGAACACGAAGACCTTATTGATCCACGCGATGTCGGAATGAAGCGTTGTCTCGTCACTTTCAGCATTGTCTACCGACTGCATAGCCAGATCGAATAGCAGGCTGATGATCATTGTCCAGACTTGCTGGGGATCGTAGAAGTCATAGTGAGCGGCGCATGAGACGCCAAAACTACGAAGCAGCATGTCTTGTTCGACTGTCTCGCCAGAGTCTTGAATGAACCCAATCTCAAAGTTGGCGAGCGATTCCCACACGTTATGTCGATTACGCAGTAGCAGAAGAAACAGTGTTGCTGCCGCTTCTGGATATAGGTCCTCCCACTGCTTGCGTGCTTCGGAATCCCAATAGTTGATCAGCCATTCGACCGATGTTTCGCCGATTACGCCCCATTCAGTGTCTGGGTTTCCAGTGATCGGCTCTCTGGTTACGGTCACTACGACATCGCCCTCCATATAGATCTCAGTGCTCATTGCAGACCTCCAATCTGAGAGTCTCGTTTTGTCAGGCCCGTGTTAGGCGTGGGTTGGTACATGAATTTCATTTTGACCTCCGTTGGTCGTTGTTTTGATGGGCGACAGTCCGCCCGCTTTGACGTCGATCTCCAACAGCAAGATGTCTGCTGCAGATGCGTCTTTTGATTTTGTGTTCATAAGAGCCAGTTGGCCCTTCGTGCTTTTTCCGAGGCAGTAGACGCAGTCAACTGCTGCCCAGATTGCGCTTGAGCCTCGGTACTTCAAGTGCCAATCAGTGGATTGGGCGGTCTTTCCACCTTCGGTTTTATTCGTGTGTGCGAGGAGCACGACTGCTGTATTTGGTGATGCCTCCGTAAGGAGCCTCAGGTGATCATCAAAGTACTTCTGCATCGAGGCATGATCGTTTTCGAGCAGGCGATGGCTTGCTGCGAACGAGTCAATCACGATTAGGTCTGGTTTTAATTGCTCGGCTTCGTTGACTAAGTGAGCAATGTGTTCTTCGACGCGGAAGCCTCGTGGTCGTTTGAAGTGAAGGCGATCCAGATCTTCAGCATTTAGTCCCATTTGGAAGAGTCGTTGCTTTGTGCCGGTGGGTGTTCCTTCGAGATCTACGTAGATGACTTGTCTGGTTTTCCCGTCGAGTTGTTTCCCGAGGAACTCATTCCGGCCTTGAGCAAGGCTGATTGCTAGGTGTTGTGCGAGCATGCTTTTGCCAATGCCACTGTCGGCGACGAGCATCGTGATTCCACCGGCAGGAATCCTGTCCCAGACGTAGCGGAGGTCATCCTTCAGCGCGAATGGGTTCCAATCAGCCCAGTTCAGGGTATTCATCGCTGGCCCCCTGGACGTACCCATCGTTGCCAACATTGAGAACAGAGGCACGCAAAGTTCTTTACGCGAATCTGGATCTCTTGATCTCGTTCTGCTCCAACTTGATCGTGCGTTTTGACGCAGTACTCACTTAGGCGTGTTGCATTGTCTAAGTCCCTGGCATCTACGTATCGCTTGGTTGGTGCCGCTGTTCCCTCTTTTGTTTGTTCCCATTTGATGCGGGCTTTGATTGCTTCTGCGTAACTTGTTTCAACACAACGCAAGCCGGATCGAACTACGTACCGCTGGGACGTGTCAGACCATGTCTCTCGCTGCTGCATACCGTTTAGGAAGCGTCCGCACGATAAGCACGCACCACCCTGTTTAGTCAAGACGGAGCGATAAATCCATGCTCGATATTCGCGTGCAAGTTCGCCTCTTTTTGCCTTCCTCTCCCGATCCTTCGCCCCTTCACATTCTCTGCAATCCGCTCGATACTGATTACGTCGGTTGTCGAACCTATATTCATCTCGGTGCTTCGTCCTGTTACAGGTTGAGCACACCCTTTCGTGTCGTACCATTTCTTACTCCATAGTTGTTCATTGATCGCCTTTCTTGTGAGTATTTTTGTGCGTTGGGACGATCATTCAACGCCTACCCTTTTACGCCTAGTAGAGCCATTTATTGCGCAGACAATTAAGACCATAGAAACCGCTTAGATACTAGGTTTTCTGCGCAGACGGTGGAACTAAAGTACCTATAAGAAACACAAACATAAAGACTAAATAATCATCATTACCTCTCCTTTCTCCTCAAACCAACTAGAAACAAAACACCAGAACGTAAACATTCAAACCCAACAAACCTACGTCTGGCTTAAATCCTCTAAAACGAGGACTCCCAATGCCTTATCTATGGCCTAGAAACCAGACACCCCGTGTACGAGTGAACGGTTCTTTTGCCTTACCCTTATATAACGAATTTGAGGCCCATTTTATTCCCCAAAGTGCGAAGTTTATTCCTCATGTTCCACAACATAAAACAGTATTTTTTGGCTTAAAAAAGCGAAATAATGATGCTTACAGAATCTCATAACCAAAGAATGAGGCTCATACTTCGTACACAAAAGAAAACACCACCAAGCCACACCCTGGAATCACCATTTCTAGTTACCCTGTACCCGCAGAAATGCCATATCAAGGAGGTATTTCACCACTGAATCCCGTGTAAGCCCTCCTGGTGAACGAATCAACCAACCCTCACCAATACCCACCAAACACAAGAATTGGCTTAAACACGAGGAAACAAGACACCAAACGATTAATGACAATATGGCTTAACAAAACCAAAAAGAAACATCCCGTCTACGGAGAAGGCACCACACAACAACCCAACCAGAGTCCGCAGGTCCAGACCCCAACAAACCAAGCTGGAATCTGGACCCACACCCACTAACTATCCTCAGAATTAGGACGCGCCAGTGGCCGATCACGGCTCGTACGAAACGCTGTGCCAATCTTATGCACAGAACAAACTGATACTCACGGGCGTCATCCTCGCCGATATTGTGCTTCACGACAATCCGAGCAAGTGGTGGGATGAAGCAACTGAGGGGCAAGTTTCCCAGCTAATTCAGAATAGTCGCCTGATGTCAGCTGGACTCATTCTCGAACAGTTGGGCTTATAGATTCAGCCGATCAACGTCTCAAGTCGCGAGGACGCAACAAGGCCGACCTCCTGTCGCCCAAACTGCGTATTCCGTGTTCTACGACGCGAACTGCTGGTCCATGCGCTCACGCAGATCATCCAGAGCACCAGACATCAAGTGACCGTAAACATCAAGAGTCACGCTCGAATCAGCATGACCCAACGCCGTCTGCACATCCTTAATCGAAGCACCTGCAGCAATCATTGCGCTTGCCGCGAAATGGCGGCCCTCATGCAGTTTAAAACCAGAAACGCCTTGGGCAGCCCATGCCGCATTCGCTTGCCGACGAACATTCGTTGAAGTAAATGGGCGCGATGAGCTTGTCGATGATGGGAAAACAAGTGCATCGGGATTCGACCAATCTAGACCGAGCTCGTCAACCCTCGAACGTAATGCGATTAGTTCGGCCCTTAGAGGTTCAATGATGGGGACACGGCGGTACCCCGCAGCACTCTTTGGCGTAATCTCACCCTCTTCGTCATCCCAGGCAGCCTCAACCCGAATAAATCGCTCGGCAAGATTCACGTTCTTCCAGCGCAAGCCACGAATCTCCCCCCGACGCAAACCAGCATACGCAGCGACCGCATAGATCGCACGAACCGTGCTCGGCAATGCCAAAATCAATCGTTGAATGTCGGCCGGCTTCATCATCTCCGACTGGCGATTGCGAACGACGCGTGGCAGGACGACACGATCTACCGGGCTGATCTTCACGACATCGCGCTCAACCGCCATCCGATAGATCACACGTAAAGGCATCAAGCGATTGCGAATACGACTCGCGCTCAGACCATCCCGATGCCAACGATCCACGATCGCTTGAATCTGGGATCGCTCAACAGACCCAAGATTGCAATCACCGAGCAGAGGAACGATGTGAAGTTCAAGACTTCGCCGATAGTCTCGTACCGTTGAGGGCTTGTATGGTGCCCCACTTCTATCCATTGCTCGACCAACGTCAAGATCATTCAGGAAGATCCCTGCTGCCTCGCCGATAGTTTGGTCACCAGGCGTATTGAGGCGATTCGACTGCTTCGCTTGTAATTGATCCACCCTCCAATTAACGGCAGCCGCATACGAAGAGAAAGACCGCCGAATTCGCTTCCCTTGCTCGCCCGCACCTACCTCAGCAACCCACGTCACCTGACACGAACAGCGCTGCTTCCCCGCATTAAGGCCACACGAACGTTGATGACGCTGATTGATACCCGCACTTCGACTGTGAGCCATGCGTCGAATATACACCAAAAATCACTTTGCGGGACACTCTGCGGGACACTCAGTCTGTTCCGCGGGACGTTTCAGGACGCATACTGACGCCACCAGAATTCGCCCAAATAGTGACAAATTGCCGTTAACTCGCTCTATTAAGCGAATATTCGAGCTATAGAACAAACAGACGAAACAGGGCCGGTAGGACTTGAACCTACAACCCCTGGTTTTGGAGACCAGTGCTCTACCAATTGAGCTACGACCCTACGTGCGCACACGATACCCGAACCCGAGCAGACGCCGTAGCGGGTCGCAGCCCAGTTGATCGTCGGGCATTCGGGTCGCGCGGGCGTAGGAGAAAACTTCTCGTGCATATCGCACTTCAACGTGAAATGATGCCGCTATGAAAACTGGCTTCCTCTGGCATGAGCGTTATGCGTGGCACGACACGGGGCGCGGTACCGGCCCTTATCACTCGGACGCATCGGGCTGGAACGAACCCGACGTACGACACTCCGAAAACTCGGACTCTAAACGCCGTGTTCGCAACCTGCTCGACGTCAGCGGCCTGCTCGAGCAACTCGTCGAATTGAAGCCGCGCCCGGCGACTGTCGACGAGATCTGCCGCTTCCATACACGCGCCTACGTCGAGCAGATCGAGCGCGACTCCGCAGCATTCGGCGGTGACGCCGGCGACGAAGGCGTGCCGTTTGGCAAGGGCTCGTACGAGGTTGCACTCCTCGCAGCGGGCGGCACGATCACGATGTGCGATGCCGTCCTCGACGGCGTCGTCGACAACGGCTACGCCCTGACCCGCCCGCCTGGGCATCATGCGCTAGCCGATACGGGCATGGGTTTCTGCATCTTTGGCAATGCGGCAGTCGCCGCCTACCACCTGCTCGAGGCGCGTGGCCTAAGCCGCGTCGCCATCGTCGACTGGGATGTACACCACGGCAATGGCACACAAGCCGCGTTCTACAACGACCCGCGGGTCCTGACGATCTCGCTCCACCAAGACAACAATTTTCCACCCGACTCCGGACTCGTCAGCGAGATCGGTGAGGATGCCGGCGTTGGCACAGCACTCAACGTGCCGCTCCCTCCCGGTTCCGGCAACGGCGCCTACGAGGACGCTTTTGCGCGCGTCATCGTCCCCGCCCTCCAACGCTTCCAGCCCGAGTTCATCATCGTCGCCAGTGGCTTTGATGCATCGGTCTGGGATCCGCTCGGACGCATGATGGTGACGCCACGCGGCTATGGACGTCTGACGCGCGCCATGATGGATGTCGCCAGCGAGGTCTGTGAAGGCCGCCTTGCGATGACGCATGAGGGCGGCTACTCCGTACCACTCGTGCCCTTCTGCGGACTCGCCGTGATGGAAGAACTCTCGGGCATCACGACCGACGTGCGTGGTTCGATGATGTACGAGACAGGCGACATCATGGGTCAGCAGGATCTTCAGCCACACCAAGTCGCGGCGATTGATCAGGCTGCGGCTCTCATTGACGGGATTCCAACGCCCTAGCTGCTGGCTCCGGCGACAGCCTGGCTGTAAGCCGCAGCAGCATGCTGAACCAAATCGCCACGACGTCCCCTGTCGCGCTCTGAGCGAACAAGCAGGGAATCAACCCGGTGTTTAAATTCCACCGCTACCACTGGTAGCGGTCCACAACGACAAAGAGCCTTGGCTGCCACTCCCTACGGAGCGGCAGCCAGGGCTCTTTTTTCGTTCTACGACTTAGACTGCAGCGTCGTACTTTGCGCCGACTGCGTCCCAATTGATGACATTCCAGATTGCCTCGAGGTACCCTGGGCGCTTGTTCTGGTAGTTGAGGTAGTACGCGTGCTCCCAGACATCGATGCCGAGGATCGGCGTCTTGCCTTCGGAGATCGGCGAGTCCTGATTGGCCGTCGACATCACGGCCAGCGTGCCGCCATCAACGACGAGCCAAGACCAACCCGAACCGAAGCGCTTAATACCGGCGTCGGTCATGGCAGCCTTGAGTGCATCCAGACCACCACAATCGGCATCGATCGCGGCTGCGAGGGCACCAGACGGCGCGCCCCCATTGGCACCGAGGATCTCCCAAAAGAGCGTGTGGTTGGCATGACCACCGGCGTTATTGCGAACTGGACCCTGCTTGTCGGCGGGCAACGACGGCAGCTGCGTCAAGAGCTCCTCGACGGGGGTGTTCTCCCAATCCGTGCCAGCAAGCGCCGCATTCGCGTTATCGACGTAGGCCTTGTGATGGCGATCGTGGTGGATCTCCATCGTCAGCGCATCGATGTGCGGCTCGAGTGCATCGAACGAGTAGTCGAGAGCGGGAAGTTCAAAGGCCATGGGTTCTCCTCGGGAGGGATGGGCGACGTAGGTTCTGCTGAGTGCAGTGTTGTCGATCTTGGCGACTCGTGCAGCCTTTCGCGCAACTACCGCGTTGAGACGAGCCGCCCATCGCTCTCTCGCACGATGATTCCCGCCAATTCGAGCTGCACAATCAGCGCGGCAGCACCCGCTGGCGTCAACCCACAGCGAGCCGCCAGCACATCCGCCGAGACCGGTTCCCGGCGCAACGCAGCGAGCACCTTCGAAGCAGGGCCTGTGATCAGCGGGTCGTCGACACGCGCCGCCCCAGGATCGATGCCGAGCGCGATCAGAGCATCGGCGGTCTCCGTTAAGGCCAAGGCACCGTCCTTGAGCAGCGCGTTGGTGCCACTCGACCCCGTCGTCCACGGGGCTCCTGGCACCGCCAAGACATCGCGGCCGAGGTCGAGCGCCAGCCGCGCGGTAATCAAAGCACCACTCCGCGCGGCTGCCTCGATCACGATCGTGGCATCAGCAAGTGCCGCGACGATGCGATTGCGTTCAGGAAAGCGGAAGGGTGCGGGCGGCGTCCCCATCGAGTATTCGGACAGCACTGCCCCCTCCATGGTGATGCGCCGCGCCAGAGGGATTGTGGCAGCAGGATAGTCTCGGTCGATGCCACACCCCAAGACCGCAACCGTGCGCCCACCCCGCTCCAATGCTCCCTCGTGAGCCCCCGCATCGATGCCGCGCGCCAACCCTGACACGACCCCGACCCCACTCGCAGCCAACTCGCCCGCCAGTCGGCGCGCGAAGGCGACGCCAGCGGCACTTGCACTGCGCGATCCAACGATCGCGACCAACGGTGGCGCGAGCAGCAGGCCCAAACGCTCTGTATCCACTGGCGCACGGAGGAACAGGCGGTCAGGCGGGTTGGCGAGATCACACAGCCGTTCGGGATACCCGCGCGAGCCAAACCCGATCACCTTCATGTCAGCGATCCCAATCGCAACGAGATCGCCTCGGCAATGCTGTCACTCCCAATCTCTACCTCGCCGGCCAGGTCCGCGATCGTGCGCGCCACACGCCGAATGCGGTGTACGCCGCGCGGCGAGAGCAAGAGTCGTGTGGTGGCCTGATCGAGCAACTGTTCTCCCTGCGCACCAGGTGCTGCCAATTCGTCGAGCCGACCGACCGGAATACGTCCGTTGACACAGCCGCGCGCCGCCTGAAACGCGCGGGCAGTGAGGACGCGCTCGCGAACCTGAAGCGTCGTCTCCGGTCGATCGTGCCGCAACACCTCTGGCGTCGGTCGTGCCAAGTAAACCTCCACGTCAATACGATCCAAGAGCGGACCGCTGGCCTTGCGCTGGTAGGCCTGCACACGCTCACGAGAACACGTACATGCGCCCGGCTCGGGACTGCCACACGGACAGGGATTCATCGCCGCGATCAGGGCGAAGCGCGCAGGCAAGAGCAACGAGCCCGAGGCGCGCGAGATCCTCACCGCACCATCCTCGATCGGCACGCGCAACGCCTCCAGCGCATCCCGACGAAACTCGGGCAACTCGTCGAGAAATAAGACGCCGCACGTCGCCAGCGTGACCTCACCCGGACGAATCCTCGAGCCGCCACCCACCAACGCTGCCGTGGTTGCCGAGTGGTGCGGGGCACGAAACGGCGGCGACCGCAACAGACCCGAACCGTCTGGCAGGACGCCCGCAGCCGAGTGGATACGTGTCGCGAGCAGCGCCTGCTCATCATCAAGCGGCGGCAGGATGCCAGGGAGACGCTTGGCAAGCATGGTCTTGCCCACACCGGGTGGCCCGACCAAGAGCAGGTTATGGTCTCCCGCCGCGCAGATCTCCAACGCGCGGCGCGCCGAAGGTTGACCACGTACATCAACCAGATCCGGCACGGGCAGATCAACGCGCGGCTGGCGTTCCACAACTGGCCTCGGCAAGTCCTCACCATTGAGGATGCGAACCGCCTCGCGCAGCGTCGCGCAGCCAATCGGCCGACAGCCCGGCACCAACGACGCCTCATGCGCGCATTGCTCAGGACACAGCAGCGTCGAGTGACCATCGCGCACAGCCGCCTCGGCAATCGACAGAATCCCGGGCACCGGCCGCAACCGACCATCAAAAGCCAACTCGCCGACAGCTGAGACCTCGCCGAGCATGTCCTGATTGACCCAACCAAAGCCTGCCATCACCGCGAGCGCAATCGGAAGGTCGAAGCCTGCCCCTTCTTTGCGCACCTCCGCTGGAGCAAGGTTGGCGAGAATCACGGCCTTATGGATCAAGAGCCCCGCCGCAGCCGCAGCCGAGCGAATCCGCGCCCGCGCCTCCTGCAACGCCTTATCCGGTAGGCCCACGATCGTAAAGGCGCCAGCACCGTCTTGTTCAGAGACGTAGGTCTCCACTTCAATCGGGATCGCATCGAGTCCAATCACGGCATAGGCACGAGCATGTGTGAGCATGATTCGAGCCTGTCACAGCTCGACAGACACTCGAGTGCCCCTTTAGAGCATCACTCGCTCAGAATCCGACAGGTACGTGTCGCCGTCGACCGCACCGTGCACAACCTGCACACGCCACCCATCAATTGCGACGAGATCGACTCGCATTCCACGTGCCCATGGGTAGGACCCTCGCAGCCACATGCCAGCTCGCAAGAGCCGCCGTGCCTGGTCGTAGCCCAACGCTTGGCGTGCACCCCCATGTGCCGATGTTCGCCGCCGCTTGACCTCGACGAGCACCAACTGGTTGCCACGTCGACAGACGAGGTCGACCTGCGTATGACCAACTCGCAGATTGCGACCCAACACCCGGTACCCTCGGGCGAAATAGAGCACCATCGCCAGCCGCTCGCCATCGCGCCCGACCTGCGCGGGAGATCTACGCAGCGACAGCGATCGGCGCAAACGAGTAGCGATGCACATGGCACGGCCCCAGTCGCGAGATGGCCTCTCGATGCACCGCCGTGCCATACCCCGCGTGGGCCGCAAAGCCGTAGCCCGGCGAAGCCACGTCAAGACCTTCCATCACACGATCACGCGTCGTCTTGGCAATGATCGACGCGGCCGCGATCGCAGCGCTAATGGCATCACCCTTGACAAGCGGACGATGCGCGCGCACCTGCATCGGCAGTGCAAACCCATCGACCAGCAACACCGCTCCCTCGGGCACCTCGAGCAGATCGAGCGCGCGACTCAGCCCACCGAGATTAGCCACCTGAATACCATGCTCGTCGATCTCTGTACTCGCGATCGTGACAACCGCAATCCGCACGGCCACTGAACTAATCGCCAGCGCAAGCTCGTCACGCACACCAGCGGAGAGCTTCTTCGAGTCGTTTAGTCGCGCGAGCAAGACCTGTTCATCCGCACCCAAAGCGCCCGGCTCCAGCAACACCGCAGCGGCGACGAGCGGTCCCGCCAAGGCGCCACGCCCTGCCTCGTCGGCTCCGGCCACAAAACGCTGCCCAAGAGTCTGATCATGCGCAATCAGCGCCAGTCCGGGAGCGCGATTACGTGTCGCGGTAGCCATGGCATGAGACTAGCCGCTGCGTCGGCGCCCGAGGCGCGCAGATTGGTGCCGAAGGCGCGCTAGAGAATGCCGAGGCGTGACAGCGGGGTCAGGACGGCCACCACACGACCCATCAGCGCCTGCTCCGGCACCGCGCCGTACACGCGCGAATCGATCAGCGCGCCGGCACGATCATCCGTCATCACCCAGACGGTGCCCGCTGGGATCAGAATCGGCCCGAAGTCAGGGGTTGGTGTACGCAGATACATCAATTCAGACGGATTCGTACACTCATCCTCTGGCTGCAAACCAACGGCCGCATCCGGCAGCTTTTTGCAGATATAAAGAGCCCCATTAGCCGCACCGATCACCTCGCCCGGCTGACCCACAATACGACCAACACCCGCAATCCCAGCCGACGAACTGAGTGCCTCATCAACGCCCTCGAATCGATCGACCGCAACCAGGTCACCACGCCCAACCGCAACCATCGAGACCGGCACGACAAGCACGCGATCACCCGCCAAGATGCGCTCACCCATGGCTGCGCGCGGCACATCGACACCGTGCGGGCCTGCCCGCACCACGACGCCCATCAGCAAGGCGCTCATGACAAAGCCCGCGAGCAGTGCAACGACCGCATAACCCATCGGCCACGATAGGCCATCGTCGGGGACCTTCCGAATCGCGCGCCGCCGACTCCACATCACAAGACAGACGCCAAGCGGACCGAACACGATCGCGACGATCGCGGCCAGCACACCCTGCGAGCGCCTCAGACCAGCATCCAAGACGACGATAGCCGCCCACAATCCCCACACGAACGCCGCAGCCCAGACAAACGGTGGCCAGACAACCCCCGCGAGCAAGAACACAATCACCAACAGGAGCCCAATCAGTGGGCGCGGCCAACGTGCCCAGCCAGCCAACCAGAGCAGGCGCGGCACACGCCTGAGCCGATTGCGGCGCCGTTGTCGGGGCTCGCTCGCTGCCATCGCCTACCAGATCGAGATGCGACTGGGTGGCCAGTACGACATGAACGTGACACCAATCATCTGATCACGCGTAATCGGGCCCCAGTTGCGGGAGTCATCGGAGTCGGCACGGTTATCACCCATCATGAAGTAGCGATCCGCCGGAATCGCGGTTGGACCAAAATCGTCCTGCGGACTCGACACAAACAACTGATCCGGGAACGAACAGTCGGGCGTCGACACGATCTCCTGCCCCTCCTGCGGACCCTGCCCCGTGCAGATGTAGACCCGACCATCGACAGCGCCAACGACCTCGCCCGGCATACCGATCAGACGCTTGACGAACGTCTGATCCGACGCCGTATCGGTGTCGTAGACATCGTCCCCCACGCCATTGGGATGAAACACGATGATCTGATTGCGCGTCGGGTCAGAGAAGCGGAATGTGAAGCGCGCGGCAATGATGCGCTCGCCAATCGCGATCGTCGGCTCCATCGAACCCGACGGCACGCGGTACGGCTTGACGATAAACGCCTGAACGAGATAGGCAATACCAATCGCCACCGCGACGGTCAGAATCAGATCGATGACCGGATGCTTGCGCAATGCGTTTAGCGTTGCCACGAAGACCTCATACTACGACGCGCGCACGCGGCCGTGGCATGCGGCTACTGGAGCTTCTCGCGGATACGTGCCTGCTTGCCAACCTTGTCACGCAGGTAGTACAGCTTCGCGCGCCGAACCATGCCAATTGCGCCCACATCAATCTTGTCAATCTTAGGAGAGTGCAGCGGGAACGTACGCTCAACACCGACACCGAACGACTGCTTGCGGACCGTAAAGGTCTCGCGCGTGCCATGACCATGACGCTTGATGCAGACACCCTCAAAGACCTGCACGCGCTGGCGGTTGCCCTCGATCACGCGGAAATGCACCTTGACCGTATCGCCCGCTTTGAACTGCGGGACCTCTCGGCGCTGTGCTGCTTCGATCTCTTCGACAATGTTCATACCGGCGGGGATCCTACCCCAGATCGCCGTTCGACCCCGCAGGTACCCGTCGTTCCCAAATGGGCTCAGACAGTTCGAGGAACGCGAGGGCCACTGGTTTCCTCTCTTACACAATCGAGGTCCTAAAAGGGTCTGACCCCATTAGGAACTTGATAGTCGTTCGGATTGCTCGCGCCGCCAGGCCGCGATATGTCCGTGATCACCAGAACGGAGCACTTCTGGCACCTCCCAGCCCCGAAACTCGAGCGGGCGCGTGTAGTGCGGATACTCGGGCAGTCCGTCCAACGCGGGCGCAAACGACTCCTCCTCCGCCGACGCGTCGTGGCCCAGCGCACCGGGCAGAAAACGGGTCACGGCATCGGTAACGACCATCGCCGCCACCTCACCACCCGCCAGCACGTACGGGCCGAGCGAGAGCGTCTCCGTCGCGACATGATCGAGCACGCGCTGATCGAAACCCTCATAGCGGCCGCAGAGCAGCGTGATCGCGCCCGCAGCTGCCAGATCGCGCGCGTAGGCGTCGTCGAAACGGCGACCACGCGCGTCCAGCGCGATGATGCGGCGCGCGTTGCGAACGTCGTCGAGCGGCTGCCCGTAGACGCCCTCAACGGCCGCGACCGTCGTATCCACACGCACGATCATCCCCGCCCCGCCCCCGTACGGCGTATCGTCAACGGCATGGTGCGGGAGGTCGCTAAACGGACGCATGTCGTGGATACCAAGCGCGAGCTCGCCGTCCTGCGCGTTCTTGATATGCCGCTCCTCGCCCAGCCAGTCGAACCAGGCGGGGAAGAGCGTCAGGATGTCGAGCGAGAGCATCCGTACATGATGACGGTTAGGTCGAAGTTGTGGCTCTACTCGACGGGCTCGATCTCAAAACCCTCGATCAGCACCAAGCGACGCCCGCTAATGTTTACCCTCGGCACCACCGCTGCAACAAACGGAACCCGCGATTCGCCAATCAAGAGCGTGTCGTGCGCGACCCCATCCTCGACCGCTGTGATCACGCCCAGCGGCGTACCGTCGGCGTACTCGATCGTGCAACCGATCAGATCGAAGCGGAAGTAGGCATCGTCGTCTGGCTCGGGCAACGCCGCCCGTGGCAACTCGAGCGGTGCACCACGCAGCGCCTCACAGGCGGAGCGGTCAGCAGCACCCGCGAGGTTGATCAGCGGCGCCAACTCGTCGCCGCGACTCCGCGAAACCGTGCGTTCGGTGCCATTGACAAGCACCACGCTGTCCTGAGGGAAATCCCACCAACCACAAGGATCGGCAACCTTAAACGAGCCATCAAGGCCGTGTGGCTTGCCGACCGTACCGACACGCACCCGCTCTGGGCGCCACGAAAAGGCGTCGCTCATGCGGGTTGAGCAGCAGGCGACTCGTCGACCTCGACGAGTACACGACGACCACTCTTGACGGCACCCGCACGTACGACCGAGCGAATCGCTCGTACGACACGACCGCCACGGCCAATCACCTTGCCGCGATCCTCCGGCGCCACGACAATGCGCAGCACAATCGCCTCATCCGTCATCTCGACAGTCACCTTGACGGCGTCGGGCTCATCGACCAGGCCGAGTACGAGGTACTCGCACAGCTCCCGAACGTCCTTCGGGGGCTCGACCCCCATCGGCTAAATGATGCCTTGCTTCTGCAGCAGGCGATAGACGGGCTGTGAGGGCTGAGCGCCCTTGCTGAGCCAATGCTTGGCGCGAACCTCGTCGATTTCAATCAACGACGGCTCGAGCTGAGGGTTGTAACGCCCAATCGACTCGATCGCGCGGCCATCGCGCGGCGAGGCGTCGTCAGTGACGACAACGCGGTAGATCGGGTTTTTCTTGGACCCAAAACGGGAGAGACGAATTTTAACCACGGCGGGATCCTACAACTTACCTTGCATATTAGGCGGCAGCATCGGCATTTTTGGCTTCTTTCCACTCGCCATCTGCTTCATCATTTTCTTCATTTGCTCGTACTGCTTCAGCAATTCGTTGACCTGCTGGACCGTCACCCCCGAGCCGGCGGCGATGCGTGCGCGCCGAGATCCATTGATCAATGCGGGGTTCTTGCGCTCCTGCAGCGTCATCGAGAGGATGATCGCCTCGACCCGATCGAGTTGTCCGTCATCGATGTTGGCGTTCTTCAACTGCTTGCCGACACCCGGCAGCATGCCGATCACCGACGACAGCGAACCCATCTTGCGGATCGAATGGAGCTGGTCGAGCATGTCGTCGAGACCAAACTCGGCCTTGCGCATCTTGCGCTCGAGCTCCTCGGCCTTGTCCTTGTCGACGAGCTCCTCGGCCTTCTCGATCAGGCTCAGCACATCGCCCATGCCGAGGATGCGCGAGGCGAGACGCTCCGGATGGAACTCCTCGATCTGATCGATCTTCTCACCCGTCGTGATGACCTTGATCGGCACGCCCGTGATTGCCCGCACCGAGAGCGCCGCGCCGCCGCGCGCATCGCCGTCGAGTTTCGTCAGGATCAATCCGTCGAAGGCGATCGCAGCCTGGAAGTTTTGCGCCGTCACGACCGCGTCTTGGCCGGTCATGCTGTCGAGCACAAGTAGCGTGTCGGTCGGGCGCACCGCATCGCGAATCTTGACGAGCTCGCCCATCAATTCCTTGTCGACCGTCAGCCGTCCAGCGGTGTCGACGATCACGACATCGCGACCCTGTTCCTTGGCTTGCTGGATGCCCCACTTGGCGATTTCGACGGGGTCCATGTCAATGCCACGCTCATAGACGGGCACACCGGCCTCCGTGCCGACCGTGACGAGCTGCTGGATCGCGGCGGGGCGATAGACGTCGCAGGCCACCAGCGCGGGCTTTTTGCCCTGCTTCGCAATTAGTTTGGCAAGCTTTGCGCAAGTCGTCGTCTTGCCGGAGCCCTGAAGGCCACAGACGAGGATCACGGCAGGATTGCCGGCGAGTGAGAGTTTCGACGAGCCCTCGCCCATCAGCTTCGTCAATTCGTCATGGACGATCTTGACGACCTCTTGGCCTGGTGTCAGGCTCTCCGACACCTCGGACCCGAGCGCGCGCTCCTTGACGGTCGCGACAAACTGCTTGACGACGTCGAAGTTGACGTCGGCTTCTAGCAGTGCAAGGCGAATCTCGCGGATCGCCGCGTTGACATCCTCTTCGCTGAGGCGCCCGCGCGAGCGTAGGTCGCCGAGAACGTCGCCGAGTCGGTCGGAGAGAGAGTCGAGCATTGATCGGATGATACGGGGTTACCAACCGATGTCCGCCGCATCAAATGGAAGAATGCTGCTTAGCGGATGGAAATCGAACTCCAGTATCTCTATACCGGCGACGGTCCGCTGATCGTGCCGGTGGAACTCGCGAACTTCACTCTGGCGACTTCCCAGATCTTCGACATCCGCGATTCGTTTTTTGACACCAACAATCTCGACCTTCGGCGCGCTGGTTGCTCGTTGCGGGTACGTCGCCAGTCGAACCTGCCGAAGCCGATTCTGACCTGGAAGGGCCCGTCGACACGGCGGCCCGATCGCGCCCGCGAGCGCGAGGAGATTGAGGCTCCCGTCGATCACATTCCCAGCGACGGTGACGAGATGGTCGAGATGATTGCGGCCACAGGATTGCTCGAGAAGGTCGCTGGCGTGCTTGATACCACGCCCCAACTCGAATTAATCGGCGAGCTCGAGAACCGTCGTAGTACGCACGACTATATTCAGGGCCTGCACCGCGTGGAGATGTGCTGGGATCGCCTGCGCTTCCCGCTTGGACCGACGCAGATCCGCCTCGAACTCGAGACGCAAAGCGATGCGGCGGGCCGCTTTATCAGCGCCTTCGACGAAGAACTACGGACGCTCCTCAACGGCGACCTTTCGGACGCCGAGTACGGCAAGGCGAAAGAGCTCTGCGTGCGGCTCTACCCCGAGCTGTTTGCACCGAAAGCTGCCTGACACCTCTGCGCGCTTTGCGCAGAAAGCAGACGCAGCAGGCGACATTTTGGGCCCGGGCCCAAAATGTCGCCTGCAGTCAGATCGGCTCTGCGGCGACTGCCTTGTAGGCGACGAGCGTCTTGTCACGCTCGAGTGCGTGCTCGACGATTGGTGGGGGACGATCGGGCGCCCAGCGAGCCGCGTAGGCGCCCGTCGGATCGAACCGCTGTTCCTGCAACGTCGGGTTGAAGATACGGAAATACGGCGCAGCGTCGAGGCCTGTGCCCGCCACCCACTGCCAGGAGCCCGCGTTTGAGGCGAGATCACCGTCGGTCAGATGGCGACGAAACCACTGCTCACCGCGACGCCAATCGATGTGCAGGTCCTTGACGAGGAAACTGGCCGCCACCATCCGGGCTCGATTAGCAATCGTGCCGGTCTCGAGCAATTGCCGCATTGCCGCATCGACCATGCCAAAACCGGTCTCGCCACGCGTCCACGCCTCAAAGTGCGCGTCGGAGCCAGTCCACTCGATCTGGTCGTAGCGAGCATCGATACAACGCTCCGCGAGATCCGGATGGTGATGAAGGACGTACTTAAACCACTCGCGCCAAAGGAGCTCGCTAGCAAACTTTGGCGCTCCCGCGCGATCCGCCACCTGTAGCGCACGCCGCGGCGAGAGCATCCCCTGACGCAAGTAGCCCGACAGGCGCGAGGTGGCATCCGGCTCGGCGACCAAGTCGCGGTCGTCGGCATAGCGCGCGAGGAAGCCATCGTCACGCCACCTGCGCAGGCGCGCAAGCGCGTGCGTCTCGCCACCCGGCACGTCGGAGAGCAGCGTGACGGAACGACCAACTAGGGTCTCGACGCTCGGAATCTCCGGCACCGGCGTCGGCACAAGCCGCCCCAGGAGGTCGTAATCCTGCGGCGGCGCGGGCAGCGCGTCGAGTACGCGCCGCACGCCGCGCGCGTAGGCCGAATAGGTGCGGCAGGGATTGCCCTCCTTGGTCAGCACCAGCTCGTGTGGCACGTTGACCTCGTCGTCCACAACCAGCAGCTCGACACCGATAGCGCGCAGGGCATCCTCGGCCGCACGCTCAACGATATCGGCCGCCGGCTCCTCATCACGATTGGCGCAGACGCACTGAACTCCGAGTTCGCGCGCAACAGCTACAAGGTGCTGCACGGTGTCGCCACGGCGGACGACCAGCCCGCCCCCACGCTCGGCCAGACGTGTCTGCAGATCCCCAAGGCCCTCGACGATAAAGCCGAACTGAGCATGGCCGACGCCACGGTTCTTCATGGCTGGGTCCAAGACATACACGAACGCCAACGGCGAACCTGTCTGCACAGCAGCCGCAATCGCATGCGAGTCGTCAAGACGAAGGTCGCGCCGAAGCCAGACGAGTACGGGAGGAGTCACATGCAATACATTCGCACACCGCACGGCGTCAATGTCCAGATGGGGATCTCTACGCGAGGCCGAGCAAGGCGCGCGAGAACGACGCCGCATCGAATGAGCGCAGGTCGTCGAGCGACTCCCCCACACCAATCAGCTTGATCGGCACACCCAATTCGTGCGCGATGGCAAGGGCGATACCACCTTTGGCAGTGCCATCCAACTTTGTCAGCACGATCCCAGTCAGCGGCGTCGCCTCGCTGAACTGCCGCGCCTGCACGAGCCCGTTCTGGCCCGTCGTTGCATCGAGGACCAAGAGCGTCTCGTGCGGGGCACCCTCCATGCGGCCGGCGATGACACGACGGATCTTGGCGAGCTCGTCCATCAACCCGACCTGCGTCTGCAGACGCCCGGCAGTATCGACCAACACGACGTCACGTCCACGCGCCACCGCAGCCTCCATGCCGTCGTAGGCAACGGCAGCCGGATCCTGACCGTGCGACGATCCGACAAAGTCCGCGCCCGCCCGGTTCGCCCACGCCTCAAGCTGCTCGTCGGCCGCCGCGCGGAACGTGTCGGCAGCCGCCACAACGACGGTCTTGTCGACGCGCCGGAGATGCTCGGCGAGTTTGCCGACCGTCGTCGTCTTGCCGGTACCGTTAACACCGACCATCAGGATGACCGTCGGCGTGTGCGAGATGTCGATACGCGCCTCTGCACCCACCAAGAGATCCGCGATCTCCTCGGCCAGCGCAGGGGCAAGGTCCTCGCCAGGAGCCAGCGCCCCGGCTGCGGCCCGGCGCTCCAGACGACCGATGATCTCGACCGTTGCGGCCACGCCACAGTCGGCCAAAAGCAGCGCCTCTTCGAGCCGCTCCCAGGCCGCGGCGTCGGTGGGATCGAAGGCAATTGCCTGGATCTGCCCGGTCAGTGCCTTACTGGACTTAGCGAGACCATCGACGAGCCGGCGGAAAAAGCCGCCGCTCTCCTCGGTCGTCTCAACCGCCGGCTCAACGAACTCGACATCGCCAAGACCCGAAAACATCAGGTGTGGATCAGCCACAGGACTACGAACTGCTCGGCGACGGTACCGCGCTGAGCGTTCCCACTGAGCCATCGCTCTGGCGCGGCAGACGCCGCGAGATGACCTGTGAAACACCATTACCCGGCATCGATACGCCGTACAGCGCATCGGCCGCCTCCATCGTGCCGGCTTGATGCGTGATGACGACGAACTGCGCCCGGTCACGGAAGCGATCGACGAGTTCGAGAAAGCGATCGATATTGACCTCATCAAGCGCAGCGTCGACCTCGTCGAGCACGTAGAACGGGCTCGGGCGGGCCAGCATCAGTGCAAAGGTAAAGCCAAGCGCAGCCATCGACTTCTCGCCACCAGAAAGGACCGACAGGGAGCGGATCTTCTTGCCCTCCGGCTGGACCTCCAACTCGACACCAGGCTCGGGTGCCTCAACGACAGCGTCAATATCCTCGCTCTCGGGCTCGGCCTCAGCACCGGCTTCGCCCTCGACGGCGTCAGTCGGATCCAGCTCGACGAACTCGGCAGGCTCAACGAGACGGAGGCGACCACTGCCACCCGGGAAGAGGGTGCCGATCACCTCGACGAAGCCCGCCTCGACAGTTGCATACGTCGACTCGAAACGATTACGAATCTCGGTGCCGAGCTCGCGCACCAACTTGCGCAGTTCCGCAACAGACGTCTCAAGATCAGTGATCTGCTCGCCGATATCATCGGCCTCGGCCTTGGCCTCCTCGTACGCCTCCTTGGCGAGCGGATTGACAGCGCCAAGTTGGACGATACGGCGCTCAAGCCGTTCGACCTTGCCCTCACGCATCGTCCGCTCGTCCTCGGGATACGGCTCTTCCAGATCCACAAGCCCGCCGCTCTGCTCGCCTCGCTCCTCACTGAGAACCTGGCGGCGGTGACTAAGCTCCTGCAGGCGTTCCTCGCAGCGCTCTAACTCGACACCAAGCGCGGCAACACGTCCGGCACCGTCGCGCCGAGCAGCACCAAGCCGAGCATCCTCGTCTGCACAGGTACGGAGTTCTGCCCCAAGCTCGGCCACGCGCGACTCTCCGGCTTGCGTCTGCGCACGCGCGGGCTCGCGAAAACGCTCGGCAATAACGAGTGCAGTGCGGATCGTTTCGAGAATCATGGGCAACCGCGTTGTCACCGCGGCTAGCCGGTCTGCCCCATTTTGAGCAGCCTCTGCTTGGCGTTCTTGCTCGACGGCGAGCGCACGCAGACGGGCGCCTTCAACACGAGCCCGCTCGGCACGCTCTTCAGAGGCTGCCCGACGCCCGCGCCGATCGGCAACCTCGCTCTGCAGCGAGACACGGACGAGCTCGGCTGCATCATGCTCGATCATGCGCTCGGCAACGCGCTCGCGCAACGCCAAGAGCCCCGTTTCGAGGGCTACAAACTCGGTCTGAGCAGCGGCAGCACGAGCCTCACTCTGCTCGGCCTCCTCGCTGGCAGTGCGCAGGCGCTCGCCGGTGGCCTCGTCCTGGCGCGCAAGCCGATCGGCCTCACGCGTTGCCTCGGCCAGTTCGCGCTCGAGTCGCAATTGCGCATCGCGCGCCTCAGCAACGGCACTACGGGCATTGGTCTCGGCCTGCTCGATCCTGATCCGCTCCTCAGAGGCCGTGATCAGACTCGTCGCGACGGCGTCGCGGGCACTCGTATCGTCTCGTACCTGTTGTTCTGCGCCGGCGAGGTCACGCTTACGCTCCAACGCCCGGCCAGCCGCATCGCCGGCACGGAAGGCGATGCCACGATCCGCGTCGAAGCCGCGACCATCAGCGAGTACGCCAATCCCACGCTTAACGGCAAGCAGATCCTCGGCTCGGTCAACCAGCAGTACACCATCGAGCAGGCCCATGGGGATGTCGCCCAGCAGTTCGACCCGCGAATCGAGCGGCACACCTGGCCCATCCGCCTGCCGCGTTGGGAGACGATCCAGACAGAGCAGCGCGGCACCTTCAAGCGCGTCGTCGGCCAGCAGTTCGACGGCGTCGCTGGCAACCCGCGCCACGGCCTCGGTGGCGCGCCACGCGAGCACGGCCGCAACAGCGCGCTCGACACCGGACTCTGGCCGAATCTGATCGGCCACCAGCGAGACGCCACGGTCGCGCAGGCGCACGAGTGCACCATCCAGACCGTCGCCGCGCGCGACCGACTGCCGCAACTCGTGGAACCGCGCCTCGGACGACTGCGCCTTGGCGTCAGCAGCAGCAGCATCGCCACGAACCTGAGCCTCATGCGTGCGGGCAAGATCGGCTGCGGCACGCGCCTCCTGTTCGAGTCGCTCGGCCTCGGCCAATGCCTCACGGGCACTGACGACGTTTGCCTCGATCACCTCGAGCGCAATCTGTGCCTCGCGACGGGCTACTTCGCGGTCACCACTGCCTTCGGTCAACTCTGCACGCCGGAGCGTGGCCGCGGCGGCTCGTTCGCGATTCTCAGTCGCCTCCGCCTGTGCGCGTGCAAGACGCCCTTCATGCTCTGCCTCGGCACGTCGCGCCTCTAGCACTGACGACAGCGCTACCTCAGAGGCCTGTGTGACCGCGGCGAAGCGATCTTCGACGCCGGTGTCGTCGGGGTCGGCAGCGAGCTCGGAACGCTCACGCTCCGCGTCCACCTCGACCGAGGCGGCGGCCGACGCTGTCGTACCGGCCTCGTCGATCAGTCGACCGGCTCGAATCCGTAGACGTTCGGCGTCGTGCGCGAACTCCTCGCGCCGCTCCTCCAACTGCGTCGCGCGGTCGGTCAGACGCTCGACACCAGCGTCGAGACGCTGCACGAGGCGCGAGGCAGCCTCCTGCTCGCTAACGAGTGCTCCTAAGGCGTCCTCGGCGGCCTCGCGCCGAGCAATAATCGCCGCGGCTTCCGCGTCAAGTTTCTCCTGCACTGCCTTAGCCTCGCGCGCATCGTGCTGGCGCGCCAGGTGGTCGCGCCGCGACCCGGCAATGGCCGACAACACCAATTCGAGTCGGAGCTCGAGCAACTCGGCAGCGAGCAACGCAGCGCGCTCGGCGGCCGAGGCCTGCAGCGCGAGTGGACGCAGGCGTCCCTGGATCTCGGCCTGCCGAGTGCGTGCCTCAACTAAGTGCCGCTCGACGCGGTTGAGTTTCTGTTGAGCCCGGACACGGCGGCGCTTGTACTTGCCGAGCCCCGCGACCTCTTCGATCAGACCGCGCCGCACAGTAGGACTGGCAAGCAGAACCTGATCAATCTGGTTTTGACCGATGATCGCGTGACTGTCGCGGCCAAGGCCAACGTCTGCCAACACCTCGTGGACATCGAGACGACGCACCGGCACGCGATTGAGTAGATAGGCGCTCTCACCATCGCGGCTCAGGCGACGCAGAACGGACAACTCTGGCCGGCCACCCGGGGCGACACCACCCTCATCCTCGAGCACGAGTTCAACCTCGGCAAGGCCGGCAGCAGCGCGACTCTCGGAACCACTAAAGAGCACGTCCAAACCGGTCGTGACTCGTACCTCGGACGGTGCCGACGAGGCCATCGCCCAGCGCAGAGCCTCAGCGATATTCGACTTGCCCGAGCCGTTGGGACCAACGATGACCCCGACACCCTTGTCGAAATGGAGCTCGGTCTCATCGGCAAAACTCTTAAAGCCCTTGATGCGGATGCGCGTCAGTCTCATCCAGTGCCACCCGCATCTATCGCTGTGAGAGCACGGCGCGCAGCGGCCTGCTCGGCGGCCCGGCGAGACACACCCTCACCCTCGCCAAAGACGTCAGCGTCGATCATAACGACGGCTCGATAGTGACGCGCGTGTGCTGGTCCTGTTGCCTCCACCACTTCGTACGCTACACGGCGACCCTGACGCTGCAGGATTTCTTGGAGCGCCGTCTTGGGGTCGATGCGTGGATCCAGCGCGTAATCGACGAGCGGAGCGAAGGCCAGCACCGCCACCTCACGAGCCACCTCCCAGCCGGTTTCCAAGAAGATCGCGCCCAACGCGGACTCTGCTAGGTCGGCGAGGACGGAGCGGTTGAAGGACAGCCGTTGCGCCGCCTCTGCATGTTTCTGACCGCGCGCACTCTCGCGCAGGCGACCGCCAAGGTCCTCGTTGCGTGCCACGATCGCGCAGAAGCGCGACGACCTCACCTGGTTTTTGATTCGTGAGACCTCCCCCTGAGTAGCCGCGGGAAAGCGCTCCAAAAGGTAGGCGCCGAGGGCAAGGTCGAGCACAGCATCGCCTAGCAACTCGTACCGTTCGTACGAGTCGCCGGGCGATGCTGCCCAACTCGAATGCGTCAGCGCACGGCGACGCGTCGTCGACGCGAGCGCGTCGAGCCGCGCCCCAATCGGGCCCGTGGGCTCAGTCAGCGCGGGCGACGATGAAGTCGACGGCGTCGCCGACAGTGCCGATCGACTGAGCCTCTTCGTCGGAAATCTTGACACCGAAGCCCTCTTCGAGGTCCATGATCAACTCGACCAGGTCGAGCGAGTCGGCCTGAAGATCGTCGCGCATGTGCGCTGCCTCGGTGATATCAGCCGGATCGACATCGAGTCGCTCGACGAGGATCTCCTGCACTTTCGCCAAAACCTCTGCTCGCTCAGCCACTGTTCTCCACCTTTGTTGTACTCACGTAAACGCTGCCGACAGTAGCAGGCGCTGCAACGGTACTACTGCACGTGTTGTTCAATCGTGCCACCGAGGTCGCAACGCACACCGTCGGCTACATAGCGACAGGCCTCTGCAATACCAGCAGGGCGCAAAAAGCCGTGGCGATGATCGTGACGGCCTTGGTGCCGAGGAGGTGTGCACCGCCATGCGTATCGGCGTCCAGCGAGGCTCGGACCCGGGGCAGTGCCGCCACAGGTTGGCGCCCGCGTCAATCGGGACCGCCGGCCCGTTCGCGCCGGGGAGAACGGCCGCTAGGCCAGAGCGACTGACCCCGTGGATGCGCCCGATCAGAGGTGTTGCTGCAGCCAGCGTGACTCCAGAATGCCCAGCCGAAACACATGCTGTAGCCTCGCCTACGGCAACGGCTATGCGAACACCTTCGACGATCGACTCTGGAACGTTGTCACCCCCATCGCGTCAACCGCGATGGCCACGCTCATCGCGCTAGCTGACAGGAGCGTCGGTCGTGATGTAGCGCCGACCGCGGTAGGTTCCACAGCTCGGACATACACGGTGCGGCAGTTTCGGAGCGGAGCAAACCGTGCACGTTGCGACCACGGGAATGGCAATCTTGTGCGTAGCACGGCGCTTATCGCGACGAGCCTTGGACGTTTTCCGTTTGGGGACTGCCATAACGCTGCGCAGCGTAGCGAACGCCTACACGGCACGTCGCAACTACCCCTCGGAGTCGTCCTTGAGTAGCCCACGCAGCGCGCCCCAACGGTCGTCACCTTCGGCGGGGGGACAGGTACAGGACGCGTGGTTGAGATTCGTGCCGCAGGTCGGACAGAGACCCGAACAGTCCTCGCGGCAGAGAATCTTGTGCGGCAGGATCAGCACGATCGCGTCGGCCGCCCATGCCGCGACATCGAGGTCGTCACCGTCGAGGTAGTCGCAGACCTCCTCGGCCTCGGCGCCCTTCTCGGGCTGATCGGCCTGGTACTCCCGTGCATCAATCGAAACGGGGATCGCCGCCTCCTCGAGACAGCGATGACACGGTCCAAGAATCGTGCTCGATAGGCGCATGCGCATCAAGAGCCCCGAGATCAGTCGCGTGATGTCGACCCGTGCGATCGCGGGCGCAGCCGGACCGCTATAGACAACGCCACCGATGATGATCTCGGGCAATGCAACCGGCACCTCGAGCGAGCGTTCGACGCCCGGCTCGAGCCGGAGCTGCGCAATGTCAATCATGGCTACCGCCGCTCGTGACGACTACGTCGTGATTTCGGTGAACTGCGCCGAGCCACCCTCGGTGCGCTCCGGCGAGGCACTCGCCAACTGGCCACGGCCACGCTGGACAGCGCCAAGGAACTTGCCGAGATTCGTCTCGAGCGTTCCGAGAATCTCGTCGGCATAGTCCTCTGCGCCGAGACGGATCTCGCGCTCGCGATTACGGGCGTTCTCGAGGATCTCCTGCGCCTGGCGCTCGGCCAACCGCACGACCTCCTGCTGCGATGCCTCACGCTGCGCAGTCTCGCGAGCCTCAACGACGACGCGCTCGGCCTCGCGCTTGGCCTCGCCGAGCATCTCCTGACGCTCCTTCACGATCCAACGCGCCTGCTTGATCTCATCCGGAATCGTCGCGCGCATCTGGTCGAGAATCTCCCAGATCTCCTCGCGATCGATGCGGACTTGATCGGTCAGTGGCACCGCTTTGGCGTTGTGGACAAGCTCGTCGAGCTTGTCAATGAGGACGAGGACATCCATGAGGTCTCCTTCACAGGTTTCGCGAAGACGGATGGTCGTCGAACCAGCGGACGACACAGGGAGGGACAAGGTTTTCGACAGAGCCGCCAAACGCGGCGATTTCGCGGACGCCACTCGACGACACGAACATGTAGCGGCCAGATGCCGCGAGATAGACCGATTCGATATTGGGAGCGAGGTGTTTGTTGAGTTGCTGCATCTGGAATTCCCACTCAAAGTCCGAGACCGCACGCAGCCCCTTAACGAGTGCCGTTGCGCGTGAGCGCTTAGCAAACTCTACAACGAGGTCTGAGAACGTCTCAACTGTGACATTCGGCACATCTGCAAGTGATTCTTGCAGGAGCGTCACCCGGTCATCGGCTGGGATCAGTGGTTCCTTGTGTTTGGGTCGGCGTACAACACCAACGACGACGTGGTCGAAAAGGTCCGCGGCGCGCTGAATGATGTCGATATGGCCGAGCGTGACGGGGTCATAACTACCCGGACAAATTGCGATGCGCTTGGTCATACGGTCTCCATACGCTGCAGGATGACGATTTCGGCGGCGGCAATGCGGCGGTTGTAGCGCTCGACGAGGCCAGGAATGGGCACGGCGGAGCCCACAGCCGTCTCGAAGACGATCGAACCAGTCGCTGTCAGCACCTGTGGTAGCAGCGTCGTCAGCATCACTGCCAAGTCTTGCACCGCCTCATAGGGCGGGTCAACCAGCACGAGGTCGAACTGGTCGCCCGCGTCGACCAGACGCTGCAGCACGGTCATCGCATTGCCCCGCTCGATCCGCGCCTGCGAGGATTCACCGAGCGTATCGAGATTGGTTCGAATCGCTGCCAACGCGGCCGCATTGCGCTCGACGAACAGGCAGGAGGCTGCCCCACGCGAGAGCGCCTCAAGACCCAATGCCCCCGAGCCGGCGAAGAGGTCGAGCACGTGCGCGTCAACAACGCTCGCACCGAGCGACGCAAAGATTGCCTCACGGGCGCGATCGGACGTCGGGCGAACGCCCTTGCCCGGCGGCGTGACGAGACGCCGCGATCGATACTGCCCAGCCACAATGCGCACTCGCAAAGCCTACCGTGCGACGGCAGTTTAGGCTCGACGCAGTGCTTCGATGAGGTCGCCAAAGCGATCGATTGCGGCCTGCGCCAAGACCTCGTCCGCGCCCTCCTGCAGGATAGAAAGCGCATCCTCTCGGGCCTGCTCAAGCAGTTTACGATCACTATGCAGACGGGCGTAGCGTAAGTCCGTGCGACCACTCTGAGCCTCGCCCAGCAGGCGCCCTTCGCCGCGCATCCGCAGATCAACATCGGCCAATTCGAAGCCGCTCTGGTGCCGCACAAGCGCATCGAGCCGCTCGCGACCGTCCGGCGTTGGCTCCGCCGAGCTATAGAGCAGGCAATACGACTGCTCGCTGCCACGCCCCACCCGACCGCGTAGCTGATGGAGTTGCGCAAGACCAAATCGATCAGCATCCTCAACCACCATCACCGACGCGTTAGCAACGTCCACGCCGACTTCGATCACCGTCGTGGCGACCAGTACATCTAGGTCTCCAGCCGCGAATGCTGCCATCACACGCTGCCGATCACCGGCAGGCATTTGGCCGTGTGCACAGGCCACGCGTAGACCCTGCAGTGGCCCACCCGCAAGGCGCTCGGCCTCCGCTTCGGCAGCGCGCGCCTCGACGTCCGGGTTCTCCTCGACCAAGGCACAGACGACGTAGGCCTGGCGTCCAGCGGCGATCTGCTCGCGGATCCAGCGGTAGCCGTCTTCGCGTTTCGCCTCGGGAATAATGCTCGTCTTGATTGATATGCGACCGGGTGGCAACTCGTCGATAACACTCAGATCCAGATCACCAAAAGCCGTCAAGGCAAGCGAGCGGGGAATCGGCGTGGCCGTCATATGTAAGACGTGCGGCACCGTCTGGCCGCCCGCTGATAGCGCTGCCCGTTGAGCCACTCCGAAGCGGTGCTGCTCGTCGACGACCAGCACACGGAGATCGGCAAATGACGTGTGCAACAACGCATGCGTACCGATGGCAATCAATGGCTCGCCGGCCTCGATACGGGCACGACGCGCACGCCTCTCCTTGTCGGGAACATCGCCCGACAGGTAGGCGATCTCGATTCCTAAGGGCTCGAGCAGGCGCTCGGCACCACGCAGATGCTGGAGCGCAAGTACCTCGGTCGGCACCATCAACGCGCCCTGACCGCCCTGCTCGACCGCGCGCACCAGCGCGGCAAACGCAACAACCGTCTTGCCCGAACCGACATCGCCCTCCAACAGACGCTGCATCGGCTGCGTGCGATTGAGGTCAACTTCGATCGCCGCGAGCACGTGCTCCTGCGCGGCGGTAAGCGTGAAGGGCAGGGCCGCGCGAAAGGCCACTGACAGCTCCCCTGGGGTGCCCATCGCAAGTGCCCCGGCCCGCGCATCGGTGTCGTGGCGATGCTGTAGTAGGGCGAGTTGGAGCAGCAGCAGTTCCTCGTAGGCCAATCGCTGACGCGCCGTCTCGTACGCATCCAGCCTGCTTGGCTGATGGCCGGCACGCAACGCGTCGCGCCGTAACGGCAGGCTATGACGCACCCGTAACTCGACGGGGAGCGGATCTGCAACACCATCGATCAGATCCGTTATCGCCTCGCCGACAAGGGCACGTAAGACGCCCGTCGAGACCTTGGCCGAGGCGTGGTAGACCGGCACCAGTCCCGGCCCCATCGCCGCCAACTCGTCGGGACCACCCGCCACTTCGTGCGACTTGACTGTCAGCTCGGCACCCCGCGCGCCCACCTTGAGCACGCCGCGGGCGACCAAACGCGAGCCGGGCTCGAGTGTGCGCGCGAGATAGCGCTGGTTAAACCACGTCAACGAAATCTCGCCCGTCTCGTCCGTCAGACGCGTCTGCAGGATGCGTAGACCTCGGCGACGAGTTGGCCGCTCGGTGATTGAGCCAACCCGGCCAACGACCGTCACCTCATCGTCCCCGCTCTGAATCGCCTCAGCAATGGTCGTCAACGCCGTCATGTCCTCAAAGCGAAAGGGCAGATCTTCAAGGAGATCGCCACGCGTCTCAAGACCCATCGCCTTCAACGCAGCGACGCGTTTGGCGGGACCAGTAATCGGCACGGCCAGCCGCTCCGGGGCCGGCGCCGTACGCGGGCGTGGCGCGATGGTTGTCTCCGAAACTCCTGGAAAGGGCGCCAGCACCACCACATTCTGCCGTCCGCACCGCCGGGCACAGATCTGGCAGAGTCTCCCCATGGCGCGCGTGATCGCAATCGACTGGTCTGGGGCCGCAGTAGGAGCCGAGCGTCGCATCTGGATTGCAGAGGCAGTCGATGGCGAACTCCTGCTGCTCGAGGACGGTCGTTCGCGCGAGCAAGTTGTCGACTGGCTGGTCGAGCGTCGCGCGCAGGTGCCCGAGGCGATCGTTGGTGTCGACTTCGCGTTCTCGTACCCGAGCTGGTTTCTCGACGCCCATCACTGCGACAGCATCGACACGCTGTGGGAGGTCGTGCGCGAGCACGGCGAACAGTGGCTGGCGACCTCCCCCGCTCCCTTCTGGGGCCGCCCCGGCCAGCGCCGTGGCAACGAGATACAACTGCGCGCCTGCGAGGAAGGCTGGAACGTGCGGGGCATCGTCCCCAAGAGCGTGTTTCAGATCGGTGGGGCTGGGGCCGTCGGTACCGGCACGATTCGCGGCATCCCCTTGCTCCCTCGGCTGCGCGAAAGTGGCTGGGCAATCTGGCCCTTTGATGCACCGTCGACACATCTGATTGCGGAGATCTGGCCGCGCCTTTTGACTGGTCCGGTCGCCAAGTCGTCTCCGATCGAGCGCCGCACCTGGCTCGATGCACACGCCACACTCCCCCCACCTGTCGCCAACCGTGCGGCCTCCGGCGAAGACGCTTTCGATGCGGCAGCGAGCGCACTCGTTCTATCCCGCTGCAGTGACCTCGCCGCGACGCTGTCGGCACCGCTCATTGGTGATCCCCGAGAGGGCTCGATGCTGATACCAGCGAGCATGCTCCGAGCCCCCTAATCTGGCAGGCTTCCATTATGGACATTGGCGAGGAAGAAAAACGCATCGTGATCGAACCCGTGCATCCCCCTGTGCCTGAGCGCACACCAACGCCAGAGCCAGAGCATCTCCCCGAACCAGCACCGACGCCTCAGCCTGAGCCCACGCCGGCATGACGACGCACGACTTCGTCGTCCCAGACCTGATCGAGCCGATCATCGGCTACCGCTCGTGGACGATCCGCGTCCACCCCTCGGGCGAGCCGCGGCTGTGCTCGCCGTATCGACGCTCGATCTGGCTCCCTGGGGAAGTGCAGAAAGCGACATGCGGGATGACCAACTGGACGTCGCCAATCGGCATCCGTCCGGCGCCCCGTGCGGCACCCGGCCACGAGGTTCCCGCTGCTGGATGTACCTGCGGCGTCCACGCCTGGCGTTCGCGGGGAGCCGCACTGCTCGATGCGGCTGACACGCGTGGCTTGCGGGCTGTCAGCGGCGAGCTCGCGTTGTGCGGCAGCGTGCTCAAGCACACCCGAGGCTGGCGCAGCGCCTTCGCTTATCCGCGGGCACTGACGGTCCATGCGACCACAACAGACGGTCTCTGCTTCGTCTTCACGTGGGAATCGGGTCAACTCCGAGCCGTGCCAGCAGAGGAACTGGCACCCGCGCTGAGCGAGGTCTATGGCGTTCCTGTCGGGATCGATCCGGGCGAGGACCCGCTTGGCCCGCTACCGCGCTATGCACCGTCGGCACTGAGACTCCCCCGCGCGCACCTGGGTATCACCACAGCAGAGGCCGCACTGCTTTACCCCCAGCCCTCCCGCCGGCGCCGGCTCGTCGCCTGGCTGACGCACGCGCGCTAGCTCGACGGGCGGGACCGTGTCAGGCAAGCACGATCGGGCGCATCGCAGCGATGTGCTCGGGTGTCGAACCACAACAGGCACCGATGACATCGATGCCGAGTTCGCGCATATCTGTCGCCCATTCCGCCATCACCTCAGGCGAGCCGTCATAGAGAAACTCATCGCCGACGAGCTTGGGCAGACCGGCATTCGACTGGGCCATCAGAAATACGCCCTCTGGCCGAGCCGCGACCATGCCGGCAGCGATAACGCGCATTTCGTCTACACCGCGCCCGCAGTTGGCACCGATGATCGGCACTCCCATGGCGGCAATCGCCTCGACAGCCTGCCCCGGCTTCACGCCCATCATGGTGTGCAGGTTGGTGTCGAAGGACATCGTCGCGAGAATCGGTAGACCTGGCGCCTCAGCCTGAGCAGCACGAACGGCGGCCTCGACTTCGCCCAGATCACTCATCGTCTCAATCAGAATCGCGTCGGCTCCGCCAGCCACGAGCCCGCGAATCTGCTCGGCGAAGAGCTCTTGTGCGTCCTCCGGGGTCAGCGTGCCCATCGGTTCCATTAGTTCGCCACTGGGTCCAACATCGCCCAGCACGTAGGCGCCTGGGTGACGATCGGCAACCGTACGGGCTACTGCGGCGCCAGCCTTGTTGAGCTCGAACACGCGATCGCCGAGATCGTGCATCTCGAGGCGCGGCCGCGTACCGCCAAAGGTACAGGTGGTGATCAGGTTCGAGCCAGCCGCGGCATAGGCCTCGAGGATCGTCTCGATCCTGTCGGGGTGCTCAACATTCCAGAGTTCAGGCGCGCCACCGTCCGTCAGACCAGCCTCTTGAAGCATCGTGCCCATCGCGCCGTCCCCGAGGATGTGCCCTCCGGACTGCAGAGTTTCAAGTATGCCAACCATCTCAGGCCTCCTGGGCGGGGCCGAGCTCGTCGAGCAATGCGGTCAGGCTTTCTTCGCTCAACTCGGCTTCTAGTTCGCCGGTCACCCGTTCGGCAACCTCAGTCGGCGTGCCCTCCGTTGGCGTCCACTCACCCTTGCGCCAGCCCTCCATATAGGCGTCGGCATCGGCCGCGCCAACACGCATGGCGGCCTCGTCAATCGCCTCTTGAAACCGCTGTGCCAACTGGGCCCGGGCGGTCTCGTCGCCTTCACGCGCCACGACCATGGAGGGGATGTCGCGCCAATAGGTAATCTGATATTCGCTCATGTAACGCACTATAGCATTCGGGGTTCGGGTACTGCTAGCGTGTGCTGCATGCCGTCGTGGGTCATTATTCTCGTCGTTGCTTGGATCGTGATTGCGGTTGTGACGACGATCCTCAAGCGCCCAGTCTACGGTCCCGGCTGCGCCATTCGGCAAGGCTCGCGACTCGTCAACGAGCACCGCGAACGCAAGGCCGCACGCGCCAGCACTCCCCCGACCTAGTCCGCCGCGAGGGAGGCAAGCCCGAGTGCCCCGGGTCCCGCATGCGTGCCGACCACTGCGCCCAGCGTAAGAATTCGGACCGAACGGATACCCGTCCGAGCCGCCCGCACCAGCGCCTCGAGCTCCACTGCGCGCTCCAGATCGTCGGCATGAGCGATCGCGACGTCGAGCGTCGGATACGGCGACGCGCGCCGCACAAACTCGGCCACGAGTTCGGGCAGCACCCGCGCCTCGCCTCGCACTCGCCCGATTGGCACCACCTCGCCCTGCTCGATCGCCAGTAAGGGATGGACGCCAAGCAGCGATCCAACCAGCGCCTGAGCGCGCCCAATCCGGCCGCCGCGCTGTAAAAACTCCAAGGTCGCAACGCTAAACAGGCAGTCGGAGCGCTCGCGGAGTCGCTCGAATAGCAGCGGGAGTTCGGCGGGGCTCGCCCCCGCGTCGAGCGCCGCCTGCGCACGCACCAGTCCAAGCGCCAACGGCATCGAGACAAGACGACTATCGATCACCGTCACGCGGCCAGGAAACTCTTGAGCGGCGGTACAGGCGGAACCGTAGGTACCGCTGAGCCCCGCGGAGATGTGGACCGAGACGACGTGCTCGTACCGCTCGAGTAGGTCGCGGTAGGTGGCAATAAAGGCTCCAGGTGCCGGCTGTGATGTGGTCGGGTGCGTCGCTGACGACGCGAGGCGCTCGTAGAACTCAGCGGCGCTGAGGTCGACGTAGTCGCGAAATTCCGTCTCCCCGAAGTGCACCGTCAGCGGCACCATCGTCCAGTCGGGGTGCTCGGCCACTGGCAGATCGGCGGTTGAGTCGTAGACAATCGCCGTCCCTGCCAACTGCGACCGTTGCCTGCGCGGGGCCACACTGTCGGCGCGCATGTCCAAGACTGCGAGATCGGAGACTGCCCCGAATACCCCGGCCGCTGCCGTCACGTGCTCGACAACATCAGCATGCACATGGACACGCAACAACTCCCGATCGCCCGCGAGCACGAGTGAGTCGCCCCACCCGTCGGCCGCGCTGCGTAGGCCGTCGAGATCGGCATTGCGCACCACGAACCCAATGCAGTACCGATAGTGACTGGTGGGGTCTGCGCTGTGCACCGCCGGCAATGACACGACGGACCCGTGGTCGACGACTGGCTCGCCCGCCAACACGGCCGCAACACCCTCAAGCAGCGCGACGAGTCCAGCAGCACCCGCGTCGACAACACCAGCCGAACGCAGTTGCTCGAGCTGGTCGGGTGTCTGTGCCAACGCTGCCTGCGCACCAGCGAGCGCAGTCACTAGGCACTCCTCGATTGTTTCGCCGTGCGCGGCATCCGCGAGCGCCTGCGCAACAGTCAACATCGTGCCCTCGACTGGTTCGGGCACGGCGCGGTAGGCGGCTTGCGCCCCACGCAGGAGTGCCTGCGTCAACGGCTGCCCCGCGCCAAGTTCGCTGGCTGCTGTACGGATCATGCTGGCGAGGATCGTGCCGCTATTTCCCCGCGCACCCAGTAGTGCCGCGTCACCGACCGCACGTGCGGGATCAGCGGGGTCACCACGCAGGCTCTCGACGACGGCATCAATGGTGTGCAGAAGATTCGACCCGGTATCCCCATCGGCGACCGGAAAGACATTGATCGCATTCAACCGCTCACACTCTCCCGCAAGCCGCATCCGGGCACCTAAGGCGAGTTCGAGGAGGGTGGGTGAGAGTGGTCCGGGCACGTTTCGTGACGGGTGTCGTTTGCGGCATCCGCGCCGATCCAGCATACTGCCCCCATGTCGCGCATCTGTACCTCTTGTGGTCGTGGTCCATCGTTCGGTAACAACCGCAGTCATTCCATGATCGCCACGAAGCGCCGCTTCGACGCGAACCTCCAGAAGCTGCGCATCCTCCAGAACGGTGTTGCCGTTCGCGCGTACGTCTGCACTCGCTGCCTCAAGGCCGGCAAAGTGCAACGCGCCCTCTAAGCGAGGGCCCTGCGCGGATCAGTTCGACCGGCTTGTAGCGGCGTGCGCTAGGAGGACATGACAAGTGCGCACGTGTGGTGTCCTCTCCCACTACAAACGGATGTAGATTGCCGCTACTAGAGCGCGCGCAGCGTGGCCAGCAGGCCGAGCGCAGCAGCGGCTGCTTCGCGACCCTTGTGACCTTCGCTGCCGCCGACACGATCGACGGCCTGTTGGTGCGTCTCAACGGTGAGGACACCAAAGCCCATCGGGACCCCAGTCGCCATCCCGGCATCAGAGACACCACGGGCAGCCTCTCTTGAGACGTACTCGAAGTGCGGGGTATCGCCGCGAATCACACAGGCAAGCACCACGACAGCATCAAAGTCCGACTCGGCGCAGTACAGCGCCGCTAAGCCAACCTCGAACGCGCCCGGCACAGGCACCACCACGACGTCCGTGACACCACGCTCGCGACACTCCGCGACGGCTCCATCGACCAGGGGCTGAACGATGTCTGTGTGATACTCAGCCGCCACAATGGCGACCCGCGTTGCAGCGTCGAGCGCAACCGGCTCTAGGCGCGTCGCACCTGCAGGCGCAGAGATCGAACCAGCGGCGTCGGGCGCCGTCACTGCTGGGCGCCCGCCGTCTCCTCTGCAGCCGGATCCGTCATGCGCGGCGGCTCACCCGGCAGACCATCGGCTGCCTTGATGTGCTGGTGGTGCAGAGAGTGACCCATCTTGTCGCGCTTAGCCTTGAGGTAGAGCGCGTTGTGCTCGCCCGGCTCGACCTCAATCGGTACCTGCTCGGTAACGGTCAGGCCATAGCCTTCGAGCCCAATGATCTTGCGGGGATTATTCGTCATGATCTTGATCGTCGTGAGATCAAGGTCGGCGAGGATCTGCGCGCCAATACCGTACTCGCGCTGATCGTCCATGAAGCCGAGTTCGAGATTGGCCTCGACAGTGTCGCGACCCTTCTCCTGCAACTCATAGGCACGCAATTTGTTGAGGAGTCCAATGCCACGGCCTTCCTGCGCCATGTACAAGACGACACCGCTGCCAGCCTGGACCACCTGCTGCATCGCCATGTGCAACTGCTCGCCACAATCGCAGCGCAGGGAACCAAAGACGTCGCCCGTCAGGCACTCAGAGTGCACACGCACGAGCACGTCTTCCTTGCCCGCGACGTCGCCGTAGATCAGCGCCATGTGCTGCTTGTCGGCCAACGTCTCACGATAGCCGATCGCGTGGAACTCGCCGTATGGCGTGGGCAGACTCACCTCCGCGACTCGCTCAATCAGCTGCTCCGTGCGCCGACGATACTCAATCATGTCGGCAACCGTGACGATTTTGATGTCGTGCTCGGCACTAAAGATGGCGAGGTCGTCGACGCGCGCCATTGTGCCGTCGACATTCATCACCTCGCAGATCACGCCTGCCGGTGTGCAGCCAGCGAGCCGAGCAATGTCGACGGAGGCCTCAGTCTGCCCGGTGCGCTCAAGCACGCCACCCGGGCGGGCGCGTAGCGGGAAGATGTGGCCTGGCATCTGAATGTCGCCAGCACCCTTCGACGGGTCAACGGCGACCCGGCAGGTATGAGCACGATCAGCAGCGGAAATGCCAGTGGTAATGCCTTCACGCGCCTCGATCGTGACAGTGAAGGCCGTCTCATAGGTCGTCACGTTATGCGCCACCATCGGCTGCAGACCCAACTCGTCACAGCGCTCAGCCGTCAAGGTCAGACAGACCAGACCGCGGGCGTACGTCGCCATGAAGTTGATGTCATCGGCGGACACGAACTCCGCTGCCATGCAGAGATCACCTTCGTTCTCGCGGTCGGGAGCGTCGATGATGATGATCATCTTGCCACGCCGAATATCCTCGATGGCGTCCTCGACTGGGCTGAACGGGGGTTCGGGCGTATGCATCAGATTCCCTGCTTACGGGTTTGGATCATCGTAGCGAAGTAGCATCAATTGCCCGCCGCGTGATCACGTTCGGCTGCAAACTTCTCAACGTACTTCGCATAAATGTCTACCTCAAGATTGACACCATCACCCATCTTGATTGAGCCGAAGGTAGTCACTTCGCACGTATGGGGGATCAACCAGATCTCAAAACCCTCGGCAACAACCTGCGAGACCGTCAACGAGACGCCATTGACGGCGATCGACCCCTTCTCGACGACGTAGCGCGTGATTGCGGGTGGCGCGGTGATCGTAATAACCATGGCGATTCCGTCTGCACGAATCGCGGCGACGGTTCCAACCGCGTCAACATGTCCCTGTACGACGTGTCCACCCATGCGATCGGTCGGGCGCAACGCCGGCTCAAGATTGACGGGAGCGCCGCTGGCTAGAGCACCCGTAGTGGTCCGTGCCAGTGTTTCACCCATCGCCTCGAATGCGATGCGTTCTGGACCAAGCTCAACAGCCGTCAGACAGGTACCGTTGACGTTGACGGAGTCGCCCATAGCAACCTCGGGTGCGAGTGCCGGCATGCGGACCACGATGCGCGCGCCGTTCTCGGCGGGCTGAACCTCCTCGACCTCGCCGATCTCCTGCACGATTCCAGTAAACATGGTGCCTCCGTCAGCGTGGCTCTCGTAGCCACGCATCGACCCATAGATCGTCACCGATCCGTTCGCACGACCACGCCGCCAAACCAAGCGCATCAGCCATCTGCTCGGAGGCCGCTCCGCTCTCGCCCAGCAGGCCAGGTGCCAAAGGGTCGCCGAGCAGCTTCGGCGCGACCACAACGATCATGCGATCGAGGAGCCCTACCCCGAAGAGCGCGCCGGCCAACCCAGCACCACCCTCACAGAGCACCGACTGAATACCGCGAGCGTGGAGATGATCGAGCCCCGCCGCGAGGTCTGCCACCTCGACGACTTCGATGCCCGTCTCGGCTACTGCTGCGCGTCTTGACGCATCGGCACCCGGCGCACAGAGCAGCAGCACCGGCCCGCGCGACACCGTCTGTGCGAGCCGAGAGGCGGCGCCCAGTCGAGCGGATCGATCCCACACGACGCGGAGTGGCTGCTGCTCGACGGGAGGATCACAATCACGAGCGGTCAACTCTGGATCATCCGTTAGCGCCGTGCCCGAACCGACAAGGACGGCCCCTGCTCGCGCGCGAAGCTCGTGCACGCGCGCTCGAGCCTCGGGACCCGAGATCCAGCGACTATCTCCCGTCCGCGTTGCCGACCGTCCATCGAGCGTCTGCGCTGCTTTGTACGTGACGTGAGGGCGACCAAGGATCTGGGCGGATCGAAAGCCGGCGTTCTGTCGCCGCGCCGCAATTGCGAGTGGATCGTCATCGGGAACAATGTCGACAGGGATACCGGCATCGACCAGTTGCAGCAGCGCTTTGCCGGATGCATGGGGCGCCGGATCGTTCGACAGCACAACCACGCGCCCTACCCCGGCCGCAATCAAGGCCTCGGAGCACGGCGGCGTGCGGCCATGGTGGGAGCATGGCTCGAGTGAGACGTAGACGGTCGCGTCACGCGCGCCCTCCTGCGCGACGTCGAGCGCCATCGCCTCAGCGTGCGCCAAACCGGGAGCGATGTGCCAGCCCTCAGCGACGACCGTTCCATGGCGTGCAATCACGCAACCAACGCACGGATTCGGCGCTGCGGTGCGCGCCCCACGCTCGGCGAGGTCGAGCGTGCGCTGCAGAAGGATTCGGTCGGCGTCGTCGATCACGCCAGAATGGTACGCGAGCCGGCCTAGAGCCGGCTGGTCAGATCGCAGAACAGCGCGCGCGGGCCGCCGTGCGGCTCCGCCTCAGGCGATCGTGGCTCCGGCGGCGCGGACCTGCTCGACGAGTGCCTGATAGGCCTCGCCGGGATTCTTCTGCTTGTAGATCGCCGAGCCGGCCGTCAGACGATTCGCACCAGCCTTGTAGACGTCGACGATCGTCTCGGAGGCAATACCGCCGTCGACCTCGACACCCGCATCAGGTCGTGCGAGCTTGCGCAACTCGGGCAGCCGATCCGTCGTGGCCTTGATGAACTTCTGGCCGCCCCAACCTGGACTGACACTCATGCAGAGCAGGTTGCGCGCGTAGCGAGCCGCCTCGGCAATGGCACTGACCGGCGTCGCCGGATTGAGTGTGACGCCTGGAATCATCCCCGTCTCCTCAACGATCTGGAGAGCCAGATGGATATCGCGCGTCGCCTCGACATGAATCGTGAACGAGTCGGCGCCAGCCTTGGCGTACTCGGCGGCGAAGCGCTCGGGCTGCTCGACCATCATGTGCACGGCCAGCGAACCACCACGGTCGTGGACGTCGTCGGCGAGTGCCGAGACAACCTCATGACCGAAGGTGATAACGGGAACGAAGTGGCCGTCCATCACGTCCACATGGAATGTGCGTGCGCCGGCATCCATCAGATCGCGTACCTGAGCACGAAACGCGCCGAAATCGGCTGCCAAGATCGATGGGCAGACCTGGACCTCTGTGACCCATGCATCGCTTCGACTCATACGCGGATCATGGCAGGACAGCCATTAGGACGTAGCGGCGAGTCGCGCCGCGACGAACCCTTCGCCTGCGCCTTCATCGGGCCGGAGGGTGAGAACCTTGTCGACTGGGTAGCCATCGGCCGAGTCGGACTCGACCGTGCCAAGCGTGCAGACGGCAAACACGAGCACGCCCCCGGGCGCAAGCCGCGGTACGAGAAAGTCGACCATCCCCCGTTGCATGGCGGCGAGGCGCGCAACGTCCTCGGGTGTGCGACGCCAGCGTAGGTCTGGCCTTGAGCCGATCGTGCCAAAACCCGAGCAGGGTGCATCAACGAGGATGCGATCGAATTCTTGCTCTTCAGCGGGTAGGCTGAAGATGTCGA
>SHUX01000082.1 GCA_009694475.1 Thermoleophilia bacterium | reverse complement strand
GCGGCGTCTTTGCGTTGATCATTACGCCGATCGCCGGCGTCCTGCTCGACCACCACCTGGGTTGGATCGCCTTTACGGGCATGGGCCTGATCGCTGTGATCGCGGCGTGGGTGGCTCGCGACCCGGTGCCCGACTAACCCCGTCAGCAAACGAGTCTTACAGCGACTCGCGGAAGACGCGTTCGAGCTCGGCCTCGCCAACGGGAATCGGTGAGCAGGCCAGCAGGCGTTGTTGCAGCATCGCGCCAGCTACAAGATCGGGCAGGTCGGCTTCGCTGTAGCCCACCTCAGTGATGGTGGTGGGGCAGCCAATGTCGGCTATCAGCTGAGCCAGTGCCCGCGCGAAGGCATCGTGGTCATCGACGTCGACAGGCGCGCCCGTCAGTAGTTCGGCGGCACGACGCGAGCGCTCTGGCACGGCCGGCTCGATCAGACGAAACGCAGCCGGAGCCGTGATTGCGCAGGCCAGGCCGTGCGGTACAAACTTGGCCTCGCCCGGATAGCCGGGTGGCGACCAGGCGTGCTTAAGGCCCGCAATCGGATACGAGCAGGCGTGGGGGATATGGACGCCCGCATTGCCGAAGCCGATGCCGGCTGCTGTAGCGGCGAGCATCATGCCCTCGCGTGCCTCAATGTCGGAGCCGTCCGCAACGGCGCGGCGCAGATGCTTGCCGACCAGTGCGATCGCCTCGGAGACCCAGATATCCGCCATCGGTGCGGCGCCCTGGTAGTTCGGGCGTGCGCCGGCAGAGGCAGGCTTAGGGCGCTGCGTGTACGGAATTGAGGTGTACGCCTCAACCGCGTGAAGCAGAGCGTCGATGCCGCTCGCAGCCGTGATTGGCGCCGGCAGGCCGAGCGTCAACTCGGGGTCGCAGAGCGCGATGTTTGGTCGCAGGAAGGGGTGAGCAATACCGGTCTTGACCTTGTCGGACGGCAGGTCGAGCACCGCGACTGCCGTCACCTCGGAGCCGGTCCCCGACGTTGTCGGGACGGCAACGACTGGCATTAGTGGGCCAGGGGGCACGCGCGCACCGCCGAGTGGCGCATTGATCCAATCACGCAGCGTCCCACCATGGGTGGCAATCAGGGCCGCCACCTTCGCCGAGTCGAGTGCCGAGCCACCACCGACGCCAAGCACGCCATCGGCGCCACTCGCGACGCAGGCCTCGGCGGCCTCGCGCATCGAATTCTCGGTCGGCTCGCCCGTCGGCACGGCGTAGACGACAACGTCAAGGCCATCTGCGCGGACAGCTGCCTCAATTGGGGCAATTAGACCGCTGCGCTGGAGAAACTCGTCTGTGACGAGAAACACGCGCGTGACGCCGAGCGCCTGGAGATGGTGCCCCGCCTCGAGCGAGGCGCCGGGTCCCAGCGCGATCGACGGCATGTGCAGGACGCTGATGCGTTCGGTGCTCACGTGCTCTCCCTCAGGTTGTCCTCCAACGAATCCCACTCGTCCTTGCCGAGGATGCCATTGATCTCATCAAACGGCATCATCCGTGGCAGGCTCGAGACGGTCGAGCCTTCGGCCATCAACGCGGCCGCCAACTCTTTCGTCGACTGCGCCGCCGCAAACAGCGTCGAGGAGGGGTAGATGACGAGCCCGAAGCCGAGTTCCTCAAACCGCTGCGCACCAAGGTCGGGCGTCTTGCCGTATTCCGAGATGTTGACCATCAGGACGGCGTTGATACCGCCAGCAGCGATCGCCTTGAGATCGTCCTCGCTGGTCGGCGCGTCGATAAAGATCACGTCTGCACCCGCGTCGGCATACATCCGGGAGCGGGCGATCGCATCGTCGAGGCCCGTCACGGCAGTCGCGTCAGAGCGCGCGATGATCACTGTCTCCGGGTTACTACGCGCAGCGAGTGCTGCGCGCACCTTGACGACCATCTCCTCGGCCGGGATCACCTTCTTGCCCTCCATGTGGCCGCAGCGCTTGGGAAAGACCTGATCCTCAAACTGGATAGCGGCTACACCGGCGCGCTCGAGTTCGTGCACCGTATGGATCACCTGCGGCACCTCGCCATAGCCCGTATCGGCATCGGCGATCACAGGCACGGTGATGGCGGACGTCATGCGGCGAGCGTGGTCGACCATGTCGGTCAGTGTCGTAATGCCAAGATCGGGCAGCGCGAAGGCCGCCGCCGAGGCCGCATAGCCGCCTCGGTAGATCGCCTCAAAGCCAGCCTGCTCGAGCAGACGAGCCGTCAGCGCGTCGTAGGCCCCCGGGGCCACGAGGATTTTGCCACTTTGCAGGCGAGTGCGCAGACTCACGCTTACTTCCGCAACGGCGAGGCGACATCAATCCAGACGATCACGCGCGAAAACTTGCCGTCCGCAGCGAACGAGAAGAAATTACAGGTAATCGCATGATCCAGCGCGCCGTCATTCTTGATGTGCGGACACGACTGCTCTGTCGACGCCTTGCCCTCGGCCTCGTCGACCACGAGGTTGGTGATGTTGTGCTCAATGTGCGAGTAGTCGCCAAAGAAGTGCTCGAACATGCCGCGAATCTCGGCCTTGCCCGTCATCGTCACCGGCACCGTCTGGATCGTGAAGGTCGCGTCGTCGGCAAAAAACGACAGTGCTCCCTCCATGTCCTTCGCATCAACCGCGTCGAAGTACGCGCCTGGCGCCTGCTTGAGGTGTTCACGCGAGTGGCTCATCAGACGTTCCACTCCGCTTCCGTGACGGGGAAGACCTCGGGGCTCTTTTTGCCCTCGCGCTTGTAGATCATCATCTTGCGGCGAAACTCGACGACGACCTCATTGCGCTGATTGATGCCCCGCGAGCGGATGCCAACGATGCCGACGTACGGGCGGCTCGACGACTCGCGCTTCTCCAGCACCTCAGACTCGCACCACAGCGTGTCACCCACGAAGACCGGGTTGGGCAGCGAGATGCCGTCCCAGGCCAGGTTTGCCATCGCGTTCTCCGACACGTCCGTGACGGACAGTCCGGTCACCAGCGAGAGCGTGAAGCACGAGTTGACGAGGATCTTGCCGAACGGCGAGGCCTCAGCAAAGGCGGCGTTGAAGTGCGACTGGTTCGTGTTCAGCGTGAGGTTCGTAAACCATGTGTTGTCGACCTCGGAAACCGTGCGGCCGAGGCGACTGCGATAGACATCACCGACTTCGAAGTCCTCGTAAAAGCGACCCTCCCAACCCTTGACTACACCCATGGTGCTGTTCTCCTGATCTGTCTGATGTAACTTTTGCAGTTATTCGCGATCACCCGCGCTGCGGGCGAATCTCCGTGAAGATGTCGAGTGGGCACAGGGCCGACACGACGGGATGCGGGACGTCGACGATCTCCGAGATGCGGAGGTCGACGCTGGCCGAGCAGACGACGTAGGCCTGCTCCCGCGTCAGGCCGGCTTCGTCACCGAGCCACTGGATCATCAGCTCGATTGCGTTTTTGGCGGCGAGCGTCGTATCCATCGGGTGGATACGTCCGTCCTCGTCGATCGGCATGCCGGTCGTTGAGATGTGCCGGCGACCGGCGCGAAAGGCGGGCTCGGTCGACTCGATCAGCGGCGTGGTCGGGCGGTGACGCACGTTGCGGTGCGCCGAGACGCGGATGCGCACCTGGCCATGCGTCTCGATCGCGCAGCCGCAGACCTCACCATCGCCCTGGGCAAAGTGGATGTCGCCAAGTGACAACAGTGCGCCTGGCACATCGACGGGGAGAAACAGCGTCGAGCCGGTACGAATCTGCATCACGTCGAGGTTGCCACCGAGCTCGCGTGGTGGAATCGTGCGGACACCTGTTGAGGCGTAGGGCTCGTGCGTCGGCGCAGCACCGTCGGCCGTTGGAGGTAGAGCGTCGACTGCGGCCTCGCGCGCCGTCCAGTGCGCCAGGCGCTCCGTAGAAGGCGCCACGCCGATCACGCCAATGAAGGCGTCTTCGGGGATCGTGATACCCGGCAGGCGACCGCTCGTTGCGGCGCCATTGTGCAGGCCCCAGGTGACGAGGTACGGGTCGGGAAAGCGGTCGGCGAGCAGCCCAAAGCCCGGGATGATCGGCGTCGAGCCGAACGTGTCGGTGCGGACCTCGATGATGTCCACCTGCAGGACATCGCCAGGCTCGGCGCCCTCGACGAAGATTGGCCCCGTCAGCGGGTGCGGGCGATTGAGGTCCATCGCCAAGAGATCCGCATCGACGCTCGTGACGACGACCTGGCCGTCGAGTCCATCGCGGCAGTCGACGAGGATCTCATCGCCATCGGCAACGATCAGCGCTGGCTCGAGGTCGGGGTGCCAACGGTTGTGGCCCGTCTCGGGAGCCTCGGCCAGTGAGCGGCGAATCGGGGGTGCGAGGTGGTGCTCGGCCATCAGCGTGTCAACTCCTCGAGGCGGTCAGCACAGGCGCGGGCGCGAGCGGCCTCTGCGTCAGTCCAGGTACGGGGCGACGTGAGGTCGTGCACGCTCAAGAGGCCGATGATCTGGCCGTCGGCGTCGCGGTTGGCGGTCACGATCTGCGCCTGCATGCCGCCAAACATCTCGCGCATCTCGTGATACCCAGGGTCGTCGGTAGCGAGGGCGCAATCATCCTCGATCACCTGGCTGGCACCTCCTACCATCTTCAGAACGACGGGCTGCTTGGACATATCGAGACGCGGCGTGTCGCGAATCGAATGCGTGCCCGGCTCGCAGTGCTCATAGGCGATCGGAAAGACCGCCGTGTCAGAAATCAATCGCAGCGTTGCGCGCTGGACGTTGAGATCGTTTGCCACGGCCGCGAGCTCGGCTTGGATTTCGGCTTGGATTTCGCTGTCACTCATTGAGCCCAGTCCAAGGTGCTGTCGCGGGTGGCCTCGTCGAGCGCTGCCAAGAGATCGGCCGAGAGCGGCTCCTCGAAGGCAGGCAAGACGTCGTCGAGTTGTGCAGCGCTGGACGCGCCCAGAATCGGAGCCGTGACGGCCTCCTGTGCCAGCACCCAGCCGACTGCGACACGGGCAGGCGCCAGGCCTGCCTCGTCGCAGAGCGCGAAGATGCGCTCGGCCTTCTCGAAGACCACGTCGTTCCAATAGCGGCGGCGATACGTCTGGCCCGACATGCCCGGCAGCGAGAAGCGGCCCTCGGGTGGATCCTGATCGGGGCGACTACCGCGGTGCTTGGCGGTCAGAAAACCACCGGCCAGCGGGTTGTACGGGATCACGCCGATGCCCTCCGCCTGCGCGATCGGGAAGATCGCATGCTCGCAGTGTCGGTGCAGCAGGTTGTAGCGAGGCTGCAGACACGCAAACCCCTCAACGCCAAGCCGCGCCGCAGTAATCGCCGCCCCGGCGGTCGCAGCCGGGCTGAAGTTGCACGAGCCGCCATAGAGAATCTTGCCTTCGCGGCGCAGGTCCTCGAGCACATCGAGCGTCTCCTCGACGGGCGTGTGCTCGTCCATCTGATGCACCTGGAAGAGGTCGATCCAGTCGGTCCGTAGACGCGTCAGGCTCGCCTCCACACTGCGGCGAATATGCAGACGCCCATTGCCGCGCTGATGTGCCGCTGGCCCCATCGGGAAGTGACACTTCGTCGCGAGTACGACCTGATCGCGGCGACCCTCGACGATCTTGCCGACGATCTCCTCGGTCAAACCGTTCGTCGTAATATCCGGCGGAATCGGATACGCATCCGCCGTGTCGATAAACGTGATCCCCGCCTCGAGCGCGCGATCGACGATCCGCGTCGCCTCGGCCTCATTGGCCTGCCGCCCGAACGTCATCGTGCCCAAGCAGGCGCGCGAGACACGAAGCCCAGTACTGCCGAGATTGACGGTATCCATCAGGAGGCGTCGAGCAGACGCTTACGCGTTGCTGACGTTCTCGCCCTGGAAGTAGCGGATCACGACGTCTGCGGACAACTCGGGCTGCTCCATCAGATTCGTATGGCCCGAGCCCTCAACGATGTAGAACTGGGAGCCCGCGATGTTCTCGTGAATCCAGCGTGCACCAGCACCGTCGGGACCTGCATCAATTGGCGTCAGACAATCTTCCGAGCCGACCATCACGAGTGTCTCCGCCGTCACCTTGGCTGCGTATGGACGCAGATCCATATCGCGCATCGCGTTGCAGGCCCCAACGAAGACCGGGACCGAGCAGTTGCGCTCGAGCACGCCCTGGATGACGCCAACCGTCTCGTCGCCCGCGGGTGTATCGAGGAATGCGCGCGATAGGCACTTGGAGGCGATCTCCTGGGCCAGCCCGCGGCCACCCATACCCTGCGCCTTGGCTAGTGCGGCCCAGACATCCCAGTGGCAGCTCGCCATGTAGTCGCTCTTTGCCATTGGGCAGTCGAGGATCAGACGATCGATGTACTCGGGGTGTCGGCCAGCAAACGCCAGCGCCACCATGCCACCCATCGAGGTGCCGTGGACGTGTGTCTTCGAGACACCCGCAGCATCGAGGACGGCCTTGAGGTCGTCGGCCCAGAGATCCATCGAGTACTGCTGCTCAGGACGCTCGGAGTTGCCGTAGCCACGCAGGTCCATCTCGATGACCTTGAAGTGCGGTGTCATCAGGTGCGTGACAAAGCCGAAGTTTTCGTGGGCAAAGCCCGCGCCACCGATCTGCAGCAGATGCTCCGTGCCCTCGCCATGAACGTCATACCAGATCTTGACGCCATCAACATCGACTTCAGCCATTGTCTTGTCTCCCTCGAGTGGTAGTTGCGATCCTAGTAGGAACGCGGCATCTTCAGCACGTGCTGGCCGAGGAAGGCGAGCACGAGGTTGTTGCTTACCGGCGCGGTCAGGTAGAGGCGCGTCTCGCGGAACTTGCGTTCCACATCGTATTCCTCGGCAAAGCCGAAGCCGCCGTGGGCGTCGAGGCAGGCGTTAGCAGCCTGCCACGAGGCCTCCGAGGCGAGCAGTTTCGCCATGTTACCCTCGGCGCCACAGGGCTCGCCGGACTCGAACAACTCGGAGGCTCGGCGGCGCATCAGGTCGGCAGCCTCAACCGCTGCGTGTGCGCGGGCGAGCGGGAACTGTACGCCCTGGTTCGTACCGACCGGCTTGCCAAAGACCTCGCGCTCCGAGGCATAGGCAGCGCCCTTCTCGACAAACCAGCGACCATCGCCAATGCACTCGGCGGCGATCAGGATACGCTCGGCGTTCATGCCGTCGAGGATGTAGCGGAAGCCCATGCCCTCTTCGCCGACGAGTGCCTCGGCGGGCAGCTTGAGGTTCTTGATGAAGACCTCGCAGGTGGCGTGGTTCATCATCGTGCGGATCGGGCGTGCGTCAATCGAGTCGCCGGCCTCGCGCAGATCGACGAGGAAGGTGGAGAGGCCCCACCACTTGGGCTTGCCCTCAACCGGCTCGGACGTGCGCGCCAGCAGCAGCATCATGTCCGAGTGGAAGAAGCGGCTCGTCCAGATCTTCTGGCCGTCAACGATCCACGAGCCATCGTCTTGCTGAACGGCACGGGTCCGGATCGCGAGCGTATTCGAGCCGGCGTCGGGCTCCGTCACACCGAAGGCCTGGAGGCGAATCTCACCCGAGGCGATGCCAGGGAGGTACTGCTGCTTTTGCGCATCCGAGCCGTGCCGCAGCACGGTGCCCATGATGTACAGCTGCGCATGACAGGCGCCCGAGTTACAGCCCTGATGGTTGATCTCCTCAAGGATGATCGCCGCATCCGACTCGCTCAGTCCGCCGCCGCCATACTCCTCTGGGATCAGCGCGCCGAGCCAGCCGTCCTCGGACAGGCGTTTAACGAACTCAGTCGGATAGGCCTGTTCGCGGTCGAGTTCCCGCCAGTATTCGCCGGGGAACTGTTTGCAAAGGTCGGTGACGCCCTCACGGATCATCGCCTCGCGCTCGAGAGTCTCTTGGTCAGCCATGACTGGGATCCTATTCGGTAATACCTCCGGGCAGCAAATGTCTACCTTCGTCACAGAGGCTGTTTGGCAGAACGGCTAGGGTGCAGCTAACCGACCGGGAGGAGACACCCGATGAGCGACGAGCTGTTCGAGACGGGTCTGCGGATCCGTAAAGAGGTTCTCGGGGAGGAGTA